>NZ_JAHXBG010000034.1 GCF_020103725.1 Hyalangium gracile
ACGGAAGTTAAGCCCTCCAGAGCCGATGGTACTCCGCGGGAAACCGCGTGGGAGAGTAGGTCGCTGCCGGATTTTTTCTTCGCGCCCCTGGCGCCCTTCACTGGGCTCCAGGGGCGCTTTTTTTTGGGGCCTGAGGCCCGTGGCCCAGGTCGATCGGCCGGGCCCTTCAGGCTCCTTGCCTGGGCGAGCTGGCGGCGGCGTTCGGTCGCACCTGGCCCGCCTGGGGGCAGCGCTCTCTCGGCGGCAGCGGACAGCGGCAGGGCAGGCGAGCCCCAAAACGCGCCCAAGTCAGCGGATTCTCTAGGTAATTTGGGAGTGCAGTGTTGTTTGACGGACCGTTGCGGCTCCGTCTAAAGTCCCTAGCTCCGCCCGGTTTACTTCCGCCTCCCATGGCACCGTTGCTGCCCGGGTCGGGGCGACTCCACGAGATGAAGCGGCCTACCACATTCGGCAAGTACCTGCTCCTCGAGCGAATCAACGTCGGCGGCATGGCCGAAGTGTTCATCGCCAAGGCCTTCGGCGTGGAGGGCTTCGAGCGCTTCCTGGCCATCAAGAAGATCCTCCCGACGATGGCCGAGGACCAGGAGTTCATCACGATGTTCATCGATGAGGCGCGGATCAGCGTTCAGCTGAACCACGCCAACGTCGTGCACATCCACGAGCTCGGGAAGTACGACGAAACCTTCTACATCGCGATGGAGTACGTCGCCGGAAGGGACCTGCGCACCATCCTCGAGCGCTACCGTCGCCGCAAGGAGATCATGCCGACCGCCCAGGCGGTCTTCATCGCCTCGAAGATGTGCGAAGGGCTCGACTACGCGCACCGCAAGAAGGACGCGCGCGGGCAGGACCTCTCCATCATCCACCGCGACGTGTCTCCGCAGAACATCCTCGTCTCGTACGAGGGTGATGTGAAGATCATCGACTTCGGCATCGCCAAGGCGGCCAACCGCGCGCAGAAGACCCAGGCCGGCATCCTCAAGGGCAAGTTCGGGTACATGAGCCCGGAGCAGGTCCGCGGCATGCCCATCGACCGGCGCAGCGACGTCTTCGCCGTCGGCGTCATCCTCTACGAGATGCTCACCGGCGAGAAGCTCTTCGTCGGCGAGTCCGACTTCTCCACCCTGGAGGCCGTGCGCAACGCCGAGGTGCCGCTGCCTCGCCAGTTCAACCCGAACATCCCCGCCGGCCTCGAGAAGGTCGTCCTCAAGAGCCTCGCCCGCGAGCCCGAGGAGCGCTACCAGTGGGCGTCGGACCTGCAGGAGGACCTGATGCGCTTCCTCCTCGCGGGGGATGCCATCTACTCCGGCAAGCATCTGTCCTCCTACATGAAGGAGGCCTTCGCCGAGGACATGCTCCGCGAAGCGGAGAAGATGGAGCGCTACGCGGCCATCGAGAAGCCGGACCAGATCGAGTCCTCGGGTGTCACCGCGACGCCTTCTCCGCCGACGCGCGCGCAGCGCAAGCCGTCCATGGTCACTCCGGTGGGGCCGCAGCCGCCCGCTCCGGTGCGCTCCTCTTCCTCCGCGAAGCTCACCCCTCCGCCCCTCATTCCGCCTCCCAGCGCCGAAGAGCTCGCCGAGATGGACGGGGCAGGGGACAAGACGCAGATCGTCGACTCCTCCATGGCCCTCAGTGGTGGGGCCGAAGGCGTGCTCTTCGACGACAGCTCGACGGGCAAGAACGCCAACCCCATCGATGACGGCGCGACGGGCGAGACCGAGACTCCGCTCGACGAGAACGAGACGCTCGATGGGAGCGCGCCCAACCCGTTCACCAGCGAGTCCACCATGGCGGCGCCCCGGCCCACGGGCTCGGTGCCCGCGGTTCGTGGCAAGGGAAAGAACGGCGCCAGGTCCCAGGTCGTCATCGGCGAGGGTGAGCCCGAGAACTTTGGCGGCGCCACCATGATCGGTCCGGCGCCCACCTCTCGTGACGGCGACGGCGAAGCCGAGCCTGCCGAGGAGGAAGAGGAGGATCAGCCCGACGAGATGCGGGCCAAGGGCCGCTCCGCCAGGGACCGCTCCCAGCGCGTCGACGAGGACGAGGTGTCCAGCCCCAACGGGCGGGCCCTCGAAGAGGAGGAGGAGCCCCACGAGACGGACAAGGCTCCCGTGGTGGCCAACAAGAAAGCCGCCCCCAATAAGGGCGGCAAGGCCGCCAAGCCTGGCCCGACCGGGCCTCGCAAGCCCATCAACCCCAAGGTCTTCATCATCGCCGGCGCCGCCGTGCTGCTGCTCGGCGTGCTCGGGACCATCGTGGCGATTGCCTCCGGGTCCAACAAGGGCAGCGTCATGTTCGCCGTGGAGCCCGCCACCGCCAAGGTGGCGCTACGGGTCGATGGCCAGCCCGTCAGCCCCAATGCCGTCATCGAGCTCGAGCCCGGGCAGCACCGGGTGTTCGCTGGCGCCGACGGCTTTGCTCCCCTCGAGCAGACGATCACCGTCGTCGAGGGCCAGAAGCCTCTTCCCGTGGTGCTGAAGCTCAAGCCCGAGGGCAATGCTGGCACGGACGAGCAGCCCCCTCCCGACAAGCAGCCTTCCGAGCCTGACAAGGTCGCGGGTGGCGACTCGACGGAGACGCCTCCAAAGGATCCGGCCAATCCCGATGCCGTGGCCAAGAACCCCGACACGCCCAAGGACAGCCCCAAGCCCCCCGAGCCGGAGAAGCCGAAGACGTTCGCGGCCGTCTTCGTGGGTGACACGGGCGCGGAGATCCAGGTCGATGGCAAGTCCGTCGGCCAGACGCCCAACGCCAAGGCCGCGAACCTGGCCATCGGGAAGACCTACAAGTTCGTGGCCCGCCGTTCGGGCTACAAGCCGTTCACGGGTGAGTTCGAGTACGACGGCAGCCCCGAGGTGAAGGTCGAGTTCGCGCTCGAGAAGGAGGCCCCCAAGGATCCTCCCAGGGACGACCCGCCCAAGCAGGTCGAGCGCCCCAAGCCCCCTGTCGCCAATACGCCCAAGGCCCCGGTCAAGACCGGCAAGTTCGCCGCCAGCACCAAGCCCGCGGGCGCGCAGATCTGGGTGGACGGCAAGTACTCACAGCGGGATACCCCCGTGGCCATCGGCAGGCCGCTGCTCCTGCCCGTGGGCGAACGCAAGATCGTCTTCAAGCTCAACGGCAAACAGACCAAGCCTCAGACCGTCACCATCACCGAGTCGGAGGTCGCGAAGCTGATCAACGTGCCCATCGAGTGAGCGGGCATGTGTCACCCTCCTCGATTGTTCGGTATGGAGGGCCACCGCTGCGGGAGTGCTCTCGCTGACGGAGCTTCACGGTAAGGTGAATCGCCATGCAAACGAAGCCCAGCCGAGTGCCGGTCGAGACCGGTCCCGCCCCACAGCCCATTTCGTATCCCACTCGCCGGGAGTTCCTCGAGCCCGACTGGCGGCGCATCCCCGCCTACAAGGACGTCTCCGCCGCCGAATGGGAGAGCTCCGTCTGGCAGCGCAAGCACACCATCAAGAACCTGCGCGAGCTCAAGGCCGCGCTGGGCTCCCTCCTGCCCGACGATCTGGCGGAGAGCATCGACCGTGACCAGAAGGAGCGGGCGACCATGTCGCTGCTCCTCCCTCCGCAGATGCTCAACACCATGAACGTGGAGGACCTCTGGAACGATCCGGTCCGCCGCTACATGCTGCCGGCGTTCGCGGACCGTCGCACCGACTGGCCCAATCACCCCAAGGCCAGCCGCGACAGCCTCCATGAGGCCGAGATGTGGGTGGTGGAGGGCCTCACCCACCGCTACCCCACCAAGGTGCTCGCGGAGATGCTGCCCACCTGCCCCCAGTACTGTGGGCACTGCACCCGCATGGACCTGGTGGGCAATGACGTGCCCCAGGTGCCCAAGCACAAGTTCGCCATCGGGCCCAAGGAGCGCTACGAGCAGATGCTGGACTACCTGCGCCGCACGCCCACCGTGCGCGACGTGGTGGTGTCCGGCGGCGACATCGCCAACCTGCCCATCCAGCAGCTCGAGCCCTTCGTCAGCGCCCTGATGGACATCCCCAACATCCGGGACATCCGTCTGGCCAGCAAAGGCCTCATGGGCATCCCCCAGCACTTCCTCCAGGACAGCGTCCTCCAGGGGCTGGACCGGCTGGCCAAGAAGTCCATCGAGCGGGGCGTGGACCTGGCGCTCCACACCCACGTCAACAATGCCCAGCAGCTCACTCCGCTGGTGGGCAAGGCCGTGCGCAAGCTGCTCGACATGGGCTTCCGCGACGTGCGCAACCAGGGCGTCCTGCTGCGCGGCGTGAATGACAGCGCCCACGCCCTGCTGGACCTGTGCTTCACGCTGCTCGACCATGCGAAGATCCTGCCGTACTACTTCTATATGTGCGACATGATCCCCAACTCGGAGCACTGGCGGCTGTCCGTCGACCAGGCCCAGAAGCTCCAGCACGACATCATGGGCTACATGCCCGGCTTCGCCACGCCGCGCATCGTCTGTGACGTGCCCTTCGTCGGCAAGCGCTGGGTCCACCAGGTCGCCGAGTACGATCGCGAGCGCGGCATCTCGTACTGGACCAAGAACTATCGCACCGGCATCGAGGCCAATGACCCCGATGCGCTCAACCGCAAGTACGAGTACTACGATCCCATCGACACCCTGCCGGAGTCCGGTCAGGCGTGGTGGCGCGATCAGCTCAAGGCGGCGTGATGGACTCGTCCCCCCAGACGGGTGGGGCCTCAGCCACTGGCCCATCGAAGGCCCGGGCCGGTCGTGCTCCCTCGAGCGCCGAGGGCCGCCGCCGCCTGTTTCCCCAGGCGACGGATGCGGAGTGGGGTGACTGGCGCTGGCAGCAGCGCCACGCCGTCCGCAACCTCGAGCAGCTCGAGCGCTATGTGCCCCTGACGGCCGACGAGCGCGCAGGCGTCCAGGAGACGGCCTCGCTGTTCCGCATCGGCATCAGCCCGTACTACCTGTCGCTCATCGACCCGGAGCATCCGTTCTGCCCCGTGCGCATGCAGTCCATCCCCGTGCGGGCCGAGGCGCGCGTCCGCCCCGGTGAGCTGACCGATCCGCTGGGCGAGGACAAGACCCGGCCCGAGGAGGCCATCGTCCACAAGTATCCGGACCGGGTGCTCTTCCTCGCGCTGGACACGTGCTCCGTCTACTGCCGGCACTGCACCCGCCGCCGCATCACCAAGGGCGGCGAGGCCGAGCTGAGCAAGGAGCAGATGCGCCGCGGCATCGAGTACATCCGCAGCCACCCCGAGGTGCGCGATGTGCTCATCTCCGGGGGCGATCCGTTCCTTCTCAGCGATACCCGTCTGGAGGAGCTGCTCGCGCCGCTGCAGGAGATTCCCCATGTGGAGATGATCCGCATCGGGACCCGGGTGCCGGTGTGTCTGCCAATGCGTGTCACCGACTCGCTCGCGCGCACGTTGCGGCGCTACGCGCCCGTCTATGTGGTGACGCACTTCAACCACCCCAAGGAGATCACTCCCGAGGCCAGTGAGGCCTGCGAGCGTCTGGTGGACCATGGCGTGCCCGTGGAGAACCAGGCCGTGCTCATGCGCCGGCTCAACTCGGACGCTCGCATCATCAAAGAGCTGTCCCACGCCCTGCTGCGCATCCGCGTGCGGCCGTACTACCTCCACCAGATGGATGTCGCCGAGGGCTGCGAGCACCTGCGCACCCCCATCTCCAAGGGCGTGGAGATCCTCCAGCAGCTCCGGGGCTTCACCACCGGGCTCGCCGTGCCGCACCTCGCCGTGGACCTGCCCGGGGGCGGCGGCAAGGTCACGCTCCAGCCGGACTATGTGGTCGAGCGCGGTGAGCGGGAGACCCTCTTCCGCAACTTCAAGGGCCAGCAGTACGCCTACCCCGAGCCGGAGCAGACCGACTGCTCCTGCCCCTATGACGAGGTCTGGCGGGCTCGGGCCCGCTGAGGGGGCGGCGGCGGCGGCTACCTCCTCTTCGACTTCGCCTTCTTCGCGGGGGCGGGCTCGGGAGTGGTGGCGATCGGCGTCGTCGCATCCTCGATGACGGCATCGCCGGGGGCTGCTTCCGTGAAGTTCTCCAGCCCCTCCTCGCCCGGGGGCAGGCCCTCCTCGACTTCCACTCCCGCCTCCTCCGTGGACTCCAGCACCACCGGGTTCTCGTCGCTGAAGCCCCGCTGGATGGGGATCTCGTCGGGATCCAGGCCCTGCTCCTCCTTCCGCCTCCGCTCCGCCTCCTTGGCCTCCCTTGCCTCCCGGGCGGCCTTGTCACGAGCCTCCAGCTGCTTCTCCGCCTGGGCGACGGCCTCGCGCTCCTCGCGGTCCATCTGGGCCACGTGGCGCGAGTACTCCTTGTCCGACACCCCGTGCTTCTCCAGCACCGCCAGGCCCGCTGCCTGCTGCTCCTTCGCAGCCTGGCCACGCTCCTCGTTGCTCATCTCCGAGGGCTTCCGGTTGCCGTAGGCCGCGTCCACCTTGGCCTTCGCGGCCTGCTCGTCCCGGCGGATCTCCGCGATCTTCTCGGGCGTGAGTGCCTCCTGCGCCACGGCCAGCCCTGGCACGGCAAGCCAGGAGGCGACAAGCAGGACGGACGTTCGGCGGGACATGACGGCTCCTCGAGGGTTGCCTCAATCTAGGAGGGGGAGGGGGACCCGGGCAATCCGCCCGTTGGCCGACTCCTCCGCACTCAGCCGTTCTGGCACCGCGTACACCCGGCGTTGGCCTGGGCGCACTGCTCTCGCGCCTGGACGCAGCGCGGCGGCAGATCCGTCCGGTCCGGGTGGGCCTCCACCAGCCCACACAGTTCCTCCGCCACCGTGCAGGTCTGCTGGGCCACCGTGCAGCGGTCCGGGCAGGGCAGCTCCTCGGACTGCTCCTTGAGTCGCAGCTCCTCGAGCTGGGCAGAGGCTGCATCGATTCGCGAGTCGTCGGTGCCAGCCACCCGTTCCACCTGCTTGGGACAGCCAGCGAGCACCAGGGCCAACAGGGCAAGGCAGGAAGCGCGCATGGCCTTCCCTTATGCGCCGGCCCGCCACCGCGTCCAGCGTGCTCAGCGCAGGCCGGGGATGCCGGGGCCGGGACGAGGCGGCGGGGTCTCCGGGGGCCGCGTCCAATAGAAGTACGCCGCCAGCGCCAGCAGCAGCCCCACCGCGATCCTCCGGAAGAGGTCCTCCCGCTGGCGGCGAGGAGAGGCGGCCTCCACGCGCTCGGCGGCCTCGAGTGCCGCGCTCACCTCCTGGCCCACCGCGAGCAGCCTCCGGCAGAGCCCCACCGTGTCCGCGAGGGCCGGGCTGGCGGAGGCGCCCTCCCGCTCCATCGCCGCCGAGAGCTGCCGGGCCCAGGCCGCCTCCTCGTCCGGGCTCCCCGGGGGGCGGGCACTCCCTCCGGCCGCCACCGTGAGTGACAGCGCCTCCCGCAGCAGGTTCACCGAGAACGCCTCCGGCGACACGCCGTAGAAGGCCGCGCAGGCCTCCAGGGACGCTCCCTGGGCCAGCCGCCGCCGGAGCAGCGCGGCCGAGCGGGGCGGCAGCGCTCGCAGCAGCGCCCCCAGCGCGGTGGGAGCCAGTGCCGAAGGATCGAAGGTGGGGGGCATCGGCTTGTCAGTCTCCCTCATCCGGTGGCCGTTTTCTTGAGCCGCGATCCAGGCCTCCTACACTGTCGGGACCATGTTGCGTCCTGTTGCACTGCTCCTCGTCCTGTTCATGGCCCTGCCCGCGGCCGCGGTGGAGACCATGCGCATCGCGATGAGCGAGGGGCGAGACGAGGTCCAGGTGAGCGGCCAGGGCCTGTCGCTCGGGATGGATACCGAGGATGCGACCTTCCACCCGCTGGGCAAGAGCCGGGTGACGGTGCGGCGCAAAGGCCGGAAGCTGGAGGTCAACGGTGCTCCCGTCGTCGGCGACGCGGTGCGCTTGCGCGCCGGCTGGGTGTCCGATGACGCAGGCGTCCCCGGAGATGCGCCCCTGCGCGCCGGGGACATGCGGGTCCGCGGGGACGTGGTGGTGCGGCTCTACCGGGACGGGCTGCAGCTCATCAACGTCATCCCCCTGGAGGACTACCTGGCCGCGGTGCTCGGCAGCGAGATGCCAGTCTCGTTCCCTCCCGAGGCGCTCAAGGCCCAGGCCATCGCCGCCCGCACCTATGCCCTCCAGAAGAAGCTGGAGGCCTACGGGAGCGCCTTCTACATGGGCAGCAGCGTGCTCCATCAGGTGTACGGGGGCGTCACCAGCGAGGACCCCCGCACCCGCGCCGCCGTGGAGGCCACCCGGGGCGAGGTGCTCACCTATGAGCTCGCTCCCATCGAGGCCTACTTCCATGCCTCGTGCGGCGGGCACACCGAGTCCGGTCAGGCCGCGCTCCAGCGCGATCTGCCCTACCTCCAGGCCGTCGAGTGCCCCTGCGGCAAGCTGCCCTCCAGCCGCTGGTCCGCCACCGTGAGTGAGCAGGAGCTCCGGGATGCGCTCGAGGGCTCTCCCGAGGGCCTGCGCATCGCTGGCCGCACCTCGACGCACCGGGTCACCCGGATGAGCACCTCCGGCGGAGCGACGCTGGATGGCGCCCGCTTCCGGCAGCGTCTGGGCTATACCAAGCTCAAGAGCCTGGACTTCGAGGTGGAGCGCACCGCCCACGGCTACCACTTCACCGGCCGCGGCTATGGCCACGGGGCCGGGCTCTGCCAGTGGGGCGCTAAGGTGCTCGCGGACGGGGGCTGGAGCTACAAGGACATCCTCTCGCACTACTACCCGGGTGCCGAGCTCCAGCAGCTCTACTGAGTTCGGTTCCGGGGCGGCACCGAGGCTGCTACAAGCGCCCCCGTGTCGTCCCGTCTCTCCGACTATGACTTCGAGCTGCCCGACGCGCAGATCGCCCAGCAGCCCCTGGGCTCTCGTGACGCGTCGCGCCTGATGACCGTGAGCCGGGCCACCGGCGCCTGGGAGCACCGGCGCTTCTCGGACCTGCCCACGCTGCTGCGCCCGGGCGATCTGCTCGTCCTCAACGATGCGCGCGTCATCCCCGCCCGCCTGCTGGGCGCCAAGGCAGGCACCGGCGGCCGCGTGGAGCTGCTCGTCGTCCGCCCCGCCGCCAGCACCCTCACTTCCACCGCGCTCGCCCAGGCCCCCGAATCCAGTGACTGGATCTGCCTGGGGCAGGCCTCCAAGGGCCTCAAGCCCGGCGCGCGGGTGGACTTCCCCGGCGGGCTCACCGCCGAGGTGCTCGAGGTCTTCGGCGGAGGGGAGTACCGCGTGCGCTTCCAGGCCCCGCCGGGCGCCTCCTTCCAGGAGCTGCTGGCCCAGGCCGGGCGGCTGCCGCTGCCGCCCTACATCAGCCGCGAGCCGGATGCCGCGGACGCCGAGCGCTACCAGACCGTGTATGCCCGCTCCTCCGGCTCGGTGGCGGCGCCCACCGCCGGCCTGCACTTCACCGAGGCCACCTTCGCCGCCCTGGAGGCCCGAGGCGTCCAGCGCGCCATGGTGACGCTGGACGTGGGCCCGGGCACCTTCCTCCCCGTGCGCGAGGAGGAGCTCGACAAGCACAAGATGCACCCGGAGCGCTACGGCGTGCCCGAGGAGACGGCCGCCGCGGTGAATGCCGCCAAGGCCGAGGGCCGCCGGGTGATCGCCGTGGGCACCACCGTCGTGCGCACCCTGGAGGCCGCCACGGACCCCCAGACGGGGCGGCTGCGCGCCGGCATGGGCGACACCACGATCTTCATCCGCCCGGGCTTCACCTTCCGCCAGGTGGACGTGCTGCTCACCAACTTCCACCTGCCACGCTCCACCCTGGTCATGCTGGTGAGCGCGCTGCTGGGCCGTGAGCGCACCCTGGCGGCGTATGCCGAGGCGGTCCGCGCGGGTTATCGGTTCTTCTCGTATGGCGATGCCATGCTGGTGACGGAGTGAGCGATGGGCGAGCAGAAGGGTAGGGGAGACACGCGGGTGCCACCGAGCCTGGTGCGCTTCGAGTTGCTCCACGAGGACTCGGGCACCAAGGCGCGGCGCGGACGGGTGCACACCCCCCACGGGCCCGTGGAGACGCCCATCTTCATGCCCGTGGGCACCGTGGGCAGCGTCAAGGCCGTGGGCCCGGACGATCTGCTCACCCTGGATGCCCAGATCATCCTCGGCAACACCTACCACCTCATGCTGCGGCCCGGAGAGGCGCTCGTGGGCGAGATGGGCGGCCTGCACCGCTTCATCTCCTGGAACCGGCCCATGCTCACCGACAGCGGCGGCTTCCAGGTCTTCAGCCTCTCCGAGAAGCGGAAGATCACCGAGGAGGGCGCCGCCTTCCAGTCCCACCTGGATGGTGCGCGCCACATGCTCACCCCCGAGCGCTCCATCGAGATCCAGGAGACGCTCGGCGCCGACATCATCATGGCCTTCGACGAGTGCCCGCCCGCCAAGTCCGAGCGCTCCTACATGGAGCAGTCCATGGCGCGCACCACGCGCTGGCTCCACCGCTGCGCCAAGGCCTGGAGCCGCGAGCGCTCCTCCCTCTTCGGCATCGTCCAGGGCGGGCTCCACGAGGACCTGCGCAAGGCTCACGCCGAGCAGGTGTGCGCGGTGGACCTGCCCGGGTACGCCCTGGGCGGCTACTCGGTGGGTGAGACGCCCGAGGCCATGCACGCCGGCGTCGCGTACTCGGCGCCGCTGCTGCCGCGCGACAAGCCGCGCTACCTGATGGGTGTGGGCACCCCGGTGGATCTCGTCACCTGCGTGGAGGCCGGGGTGGACATGTTCGACTGCGTCCTGCCCACCCGCTGCGCCCGCAACGGCCTGCTCTTCACCTCGGAGGGCAAGGTCGTCATCCGCAATGCCGTGTATGCCAAGGACCCACGTCCGGTGGACCCGGCGTGCTCCTGCTACACCTGCCGGACGTTCAGCCGGGCGTACCTCCGCCACCTCTTCGTGGCCCAGGAGATCCTCGCCATGCGGCTGAACACGCTGCACAACCTCCACTACTTCCTGGGGCTCATGGCCCAGGTGCGCCGCGCCATCTCCGAGGACCGGTACGCCACCTTCGCCCGGGAGTTCCGCGCCCGGGCGGCGGATCAGGAGGCCGAGCGCACCCGCGCTCGCTGAGCACAGGGGGGGCCCAGGTGTTGGGAAGGGGGCTTCGCCTCCCGCGTTCACTTGCTCACGATGGAGGCTGCTGCTAAGAGGCGCACCCTTCTGGGTTGACCTTTACCCACACCCGGGTGGGGGTCGAAACCGAACCTTCCAAGCGACGAGGCGGTACGTGGCAGACAGCTTCCTGATTCTGGCGCAGGCCCCGGCCGGGGGCGCGAGCCCCCTGGTCAACATGGGCTTCATCGCCCTGCTGGTGGCCATCATGTACTTCGTGATGATCCGTCCCCAGCAGAAGCAGGCCAAGACGCATCGCGAGCTGCTCGCGGGCCTGAAGAAGGGCGACGAGGTCGTCACGCAGGGTGGCATCCTGGGGAAGATCCACCAGGTCGCCGAGCAGACGGTGACGCTGGAGGTGGCCAACGGGGTGCGCCTGCGCGTGCTCAAGCGGTCCATCTACGCCAAGGGCTCGATCGCTGACGACGCTCAGGCCTCGGCCAAGTCCGAGGACAAGGACAAGAAGGAGGAGAAGTAATGGACCGCGGCTGGTGGTGGAAGTTCGGAATGATCGTCGCGGTGACGCTGGCGACGCTGTGGCTGCTCATTCCCACCTACGTCTCGCTGGTGCAGATGAGCCCGGCGGAGCGCAACAACGTCGCCCTGCTTCAGCAGAAGCTGGACGCCATCAAGATCGCTCCCCCGGCCAAGTACCGGCTGAACCTGGGGCTGGATCTGCAGGGCGGCATCCACATGGTGATGCGTGTGGACACCAAGACGGCGCTGCAGAAGCGCACCGAGCGCCGCGGCCAGCAGATCGCGCGCTGGGTCACCCAGGACAAGAAGCTGGGTGAGGTGAGCGCGGACACGGATCCGGAGCGGCTGCAGCTGACGCTGACGGCCAAGGATCCGGCCACCATGGACGCCATCGAGAAGGAGGTGCTGGCCACCTTCACCGACTTCAGCCGCGTGAGCCGGGAGGGCGGCAGGCTGGTGCTGGCGCCGGACGAGAGCCAGGTGACGCGCTTCGAGCAGGAGTCCGTGGACCAGGCCATGCTCGTCATCCGCAACCGCATCGACAAGTGGGGCGTGGCCGAGCTGGACGTGCGCAAGCTGGGCACCGACTCGATCCAGATCTCCCTGCCGGGCCGCTCGGATCCGGAGCAGGCCAAGGAGCTGGTGGGCACCACCGCGCAGCTCGAGTTCCGGATGGTGGATGACACCAACCCGAACTTCTTCCGGGAGATGCTCCAGAAGACGCCGCCCCCCGAGACGGCCGGCATCAGCGTCACCGACGAGGAGGGCTTCACGCAGCTCAAGGGCTCCAACCGCGAGGCGCTGCTGGAGTACGTGAAGGGCAAGGTGCCGGAGGGCCGCCAGGTGCTGCTGGAGTGCGTGGCCAACCCGCTCCGCAAGAACGAGTGCCTGGCCTACCGCACCTACCTGGTGCACCGCGACGTGCCGCTGACGGGCGAGAGCCTGGAGAGCGCCAGCGCCAATATCAGCCAGATCAACGAGCCCGAGGTGAACATCACCTTCGACGCGGTGGGCGCGCGCGAGTTCGAGCGCCTCACCGAGGCCAGCGTGGGCAGGCGGATGGCCATCGTGCTGGACGAGTACGTGCACTCGGCCCCGCGCATCAACGAGAAGATCGGCGGCGGCAGCGCGCGCATCACCATGGGCCGCGCCGGTGGCAAGTCGTTCGACGAGTGGTTCCAGGAGGCCAACACGCTGGCGCTGGTGCTGAAGGCGGGCGCGCTGCCCGCGCCGGTGACGGTGGGTGAGATCCGGCAGGTGGGCGCCTCGCTGGGCGAGGAGCTCATCAAGAAGGGCAGCCTGGCGGCGCTGGTGGGCCTGGCGCTCGTCATCCTCTTCATGGGCATCTACTACAAGAAGACGGGCCTTATCGCGGACGTGGCGCTGCTGCTCAACGGCCTGCTCATCCTGGCGGGGCTGGCGCTGTTCAACGCCACGCTGACGCTGCCGGGCATCGCCGGCTTCGTGCTCACGCTGGGCATCGCGGTGGACGCCAACGTGCTCATCAACGAGCGCATCCGCGAGGAGCTGGACCACGGCAAGACGGCGCGGCAGGCGGTGGACCAGGGCTACGATCGCGCCTTCTGGACCATCTTCGACGCGCACGTCACCACGCTGATCGCCGGCGCCATCCTCTTCGCCACGGGCACCGGCCCCATCCGCGGTTTCGCCACCACGCTCATCGTGGGCCTGCTGGCGTCGCTGTTCACGTCCATCGTGGTGACGCGCGTCATCACCACCTACTTCGTCCACGGCCGCAACGCCCAGACGGTCTCGGTCTGAGAAAGGGACGCCATGCGCATCATCAAGAACAAGACGAACATCGACTTCATCGGTAAGCGGAAGATCGCCGTCTTCGTGTCGTCCATCGTCAACCTGGCCATCATCGTCGGCATCGCCACGGTGGGGTTCAACTACGGCGTGGACTTCGCGGGCGGCACGGTGGTGGAGCTGAAGTTCAACCAGCCCGTCACCGCGGCCGAGGTGCGCAAGCGCGCCGAGGCGGGCGGGCTGCATGACGTGTCGGTGCAGGGCATCGGCTCGGAGGACGAGAACGCCTTCCTGCTCCGCATGGGCGGCGTCACCCAGCTCAACGAGGAGAACGCGGAGAAGGCCAAGGTCGCCATCAACGGCCTGGGCAACGTGCGCAACGTCTACACGGACCTGGCCAACGGCATCATCAACGTCCGTGCGGGTTCCGCGCTGGATGTCGCCGCCATCAAGAGGGCGGTGGAGGGCACCGGCACGGGCGTGCAAGAGGTGCGCACCCTGCCTCAGGCCCAGGGCGGTGGGTTCGACTACCAGGTGGTGGCCAGTGGCATGGCGGACAAGGTCCGGGCCGCGATGAGCCAGGGCCTGTCGGCGCCGGACTTCCAGGAGCGCCGCGTGGACTACGTGGGCCCGCAGGTCGGCAAGCAGCTGCGCAACAAGGGCATCGCCGCGCTGCTGTACGCGATGGTGGCCATCCTCATCTACGTGGCGTTCCGGTTCGACTTCAAGTTCGGTCCGGGCGCGCTGCTGGCCATGCTCCACGACGTGGTGATGGTGGCCGGCTTCTATCTGGTGAGCCGGCGCGAGTTCAACCTCACCGCCATCGCGGCCCTGCTGACGATCATCGGCTACTCGGTCAACGACACCATCGTGATCTACGACCGCATCCGCGAGGACATGGCCAAGTACAAGGGCAAGCCGCTGGCTGAGGTCATCAACATCGCCGTCAACGACACGCTGGCCCGCACGCTGCTCACCTCGCTCGTCACCGCGCTGTCGCTGGTGGGTCTGCTCATCTTCGGCGTGGGCGAGATCTGGGACTTCGCCATGGCGATGCTCGTGGGCATCCTCGTGGGCACCTACTCGTCCGTGTACATCGCCAGCCCGCTGACGATCTGGCTGGATGAGCGCGCCGCCGCCCGCGAGGCTGGGGCCAAGGGTGGCATGAAGACGAAGACGGCCTGAGCCGTCACCCCGCTTCGTTCGGAAGTGGAAGCACAGGCCCTCCTCCCCCTCGGGGAGCGAGGGCCTCGCTTTTTGCGCGAGCAGGGAGAACCCTGGCGCGGGGTTCCGCTAGAATGCTCCGGCGATGACCCAGGCCCCGACCCACGTCACCGACTGCGCGCTCGATCGTGTTCGTCCCCCGGAAGCATCCACCCGTGCCGCCGGGCCCGTCATCGCCATCGATCTGGGCACGACGAACTGCCGGGTGGCGGCCATCCAGGGCTACAACCCGGTGTGCATCCCCTCGGAGCGCATGGAGGGCTCTCCCTCCGTCGTGGCGCTCGGGCCCGGCGGGCGCATCCTGACCGGACACGCCGCCCGGGGGCAGCAGGCCGCCAACCCCGCGCTGGCCGTGTGGGGCATCAAGGGGCTGCTGTCCGCGCCGTACGGGGACCGGAAGGTGAAGTGGCTGTACGACCAGCTCCGCTGCAAGGTGGTGCGGGGTG
Source organism: Hyalangium gracile (assembly GCF_020103725.1). Taxonomy (NCBI): domain Bacteria; kingdom Pseudomonadati; phylum Myxococcota; class Myxococcia; order Myxococcales; family Archangiaceae; genus Hyalangium; species Hyalangium gracile. The sequence goes on from NZ_JAHXBG010000034.1 coordinate 14,993, forward strand.
ACGACGGGCTGCCCGCGGTGGTGCTCGGGGACCGGACGTTCGCCGCGCGGGAGCTGGCGGCGCTGATCCTGCTCGAGGCCCGGGAGCGCGCGCAGAACTTCCTGCGCCAGCCCGTCTACCGCGTGGTGCTGACGCTGCCTCCCGTGCGCAAGGAAGACCCGCTGCCGCAGATCATGTCGGCGGCCGCCGGGCTGGCCGGGATGCACGTGGAGCGCACCATCTCCGAGCCTACCGCCGTGGCGCTGGGCGCCTTCGGCAAGCACAAGGGCAAGCCCGAGCGCACCGCCATGGTGTGCGACTGGGGCGGAGGCCGCGTCCAGGTGTCGCTCGTGCGCTACGCGGCGCGGCAGTGCCAGGTGCTGGGCAGCGAGGGCAACGTGGCCCTGTGCGGCGCCGAGCTGGACAAGCGCGTGCTGGACCTGCTGCTGCGCAAGCTCCCCACGGGCGTGAGGGTGGCCGGGGACGCGAACAACCCCGCCGCGCTCTACCGGGTGGCGAGCGCCGCCGAGTACGCGAAGATCCTGCTGTCCACGCAGACGGAGACGCGCGTGCGCGTGCCCTTCGCCGCCACCGTGAACAACCAGGTGGGCGACTTCGATGTGATGCTCTCCCGGCAGGAGCTGGAGGGGCTGGCAAAGCCCCTCGTCGACGCCGCCCTGAAGATGTGCGAGCAGGTGCTGTCGCAGAAGACGATGTTCCCCGGGGACGTGGACGAGGTGCTGATGGTGGGCGAGCAGTGCCGCATGCCCCTGTTCCAGCAGCGCGCCAAGGAGTTCTTCGTCGGCGTGCCCATCTACGTGGACGAGCCCGGCCCCTCCGTGGTGCTGAGCGCCGCGAGGCTGGGCTCCTCCACGAGCACCCCGCCTCCCAGCTCGACGGCGCCTCGGCGCTGAGCCTCAGCCACCGCGTGGTCCACGTGCGCCAGGTGCCCGCCCGGCCTCAGTTCCCGCGAGAGGCACGTCCGGTCGAGGTGCCGGCCGCGCTGGGGCCGGGCTGCCGGTCGATCTCGCTGGAGGGGTAGGCCTTCGCCGCTTCCAGGTAGTGCTGAGGCTGGATGCGGCGCCGCTCCCGGCGGCTGAGCCCCTCTGGAGTGATGAGCTGGGGCTCGCCGCCGGGGGGCGCTTCCACCTTGAGCCCGTCACAGAAGAGCCACTCGGTGCGGCCGTCGGGGTGCTGCCGGGCGAAGTACAGATCTCCGTTGCCGACCGTGGGGCTGGGCGTGCACCACGACTGCTTCGCGGTGGCCTCGCGCATGGGCGCCTCCTCCTTCCACTTCTGCTGGGCCTTTCGGAGCTCGACGGCGGCCAGCGCGGCCGGTGCCTCGTCCAGCCGGGCCGTCGCCAGGCTCAGCAGCTCGGCGCCTCGTTTGGAGATCTCCGGAAAGGCTCCGGTCCGCTGGAAGGAGCACTGGCTCAGCCCCTGCAGGTTGCGACGGTGGATCTCCATGACGGGCGGCAGGCTCTGGAGCGCCTGCTGCAACAGCGCCAGGTGCTCGGCGTGCTGGAGCGCGTCGGGGTTCGTCGCCTCCTCTGTGCTGAAGAGGAAGCGCGAGAGCATTCCATTCACGGAGCTCAGTTCATCCACCAGCCAGCGGGGCTCGGTGTCGCAGAGCGCCGCATGCTCTCCGCCATAGCTTCGGTACTCCGCGCGGGACATCCCCAGCGAGTAGCGCTGGAGCGGCGCCGGCTTTCTGGCCGCGCAGGCGCCCATCAGCGCGCACAGCCCCACGAGAAGGATTCGAGGTGTCCTCATGCCCCGAATCTAGCACTTGATTTGAGCTCAAACAATCCCGGGGCCGGGCCCGTTTCACTCTCCGAGCGCTCCGTACTTCACCAGGGTGAAGCGGTACTTCGCCTGGGCGCGCATCTTCGCGGCCAGGGCGCCGTGGAGGGACTCGTCCCAGCGGGTGTACTTCTCGATGAACCGGTCCGAGGCGGCCTTGTCGCCCGCGCGCTGGATGGCGAGCACCTCGCGCAGCAGCTTGCCGACGACGTCGTGGTACTTGTCGTAGCGGATGTGGAGCCCGTCCGAGCGGGGCTCGAGCAGGCCGTTCTCGAGGAAGTAGTTCATCTGCATGAGCTGCATCATCTGGTACGACTGATCGCGCCGCGGGCGGACGATCTGCAGCACGCGCTGGATGCCGCTGGCGTAGAGCTCTCGCAGGGTGGTGTCGTCGTAGAAGAGCCGCTCGCGCAGCGCCTTGCCGAGGTACAGGGACACCAGGTCCGACTTCATCTCCTCGAAGATGCTCGAGTTCTCCTCCAGGGCGTTGCTGTTCACCGCGCGGCCCTTCACGTCCCGGTCCACGCCCAGGTAGTGGCCCACCTCGTGCCAGAGCGTCCGGTTGAAGTTGCCGCTGAGGCCCAGGTGGCCGCGGTAGGGCTCGGCCATCACCGCGTCCCACGAGGCGCGTCCGTTCGCGAAGAGGTCCGGGTGCTTCATGATGTTCTCGCGCAGCAGGATGGTGCGGCCGTAGCGCCGGGCGTGCAGCGGATCGTTGGGCAGGATGGTGGCGGTGTTGATGCCCCGCGCCTGCGCGAAGTCCGCGATGATCTGGTAGACGCCCACCGGGATGTCCGAGCTCACCGTCTTGTGCGGCTCGTAGGGCAGGCTGTTCTCGAAGGCCTGGAGCCCCTGCAGCGCCTTCTCGAGCCGCGCCGTCGCCGCGTCGTCCCGGATGAGCAGGCTCAGTGAGTAGAACGCCTTCACGCCGAACAGATCGTCGTCGTACACCTCGTAGGCGCCGATCTGGGCGTTGAGGCGCTGGAACCGGCCTCGCACCCAGGAGGCGTCGCCGGACTCATAGTCGTTGGCGAGCAGATCCCTGGCGCGGTTGCGGAGGTAGCCGGCGAACTCGGGATCGACGCCCTCCACGGCCGAGGCCGCCTCCCAGATGAGCCCGTGGGCCTTCGTCATCTGCGGCGCGTAGGCGACGGCATACGGCACGGCGTACAGCATCGCTGGATCGGGCTTCGCCGCGAGCGCGCGGAGCCGGTCGCCCAGTCCCGGGTGGAGCCCGTCGATGACGGGGTAGCGCTTGAGCGTGTCGAGATCCTTGCGCAGCAGGGCCGCGTCGGCCCGGCGGACGACGGTGCGCTGATCGAGGATCGAGGCGCGGAGCTGGGGGTGTCGCTGCAGCACCTGCTGTACCTGCTCCTTGGTGATGCCCCACGGGTAGACGTTCATGCCGGGGACGACGGGGTCCGCGGCCAGGAACGGGATGCGATGGTTCTCCAGCGTGTTGGCGATGGGGCCCTGGAACAGCCGGTAGAACGTCCGCTGCTGCTCGGCCAGAGGCGTCTTCTGTCCCTCGAGCCGCTTCCGGAGCTCGAGCGCCTGCCGGTGACGGGAGTCCTCGTAGATGTCCTGGAAGAGCTTGCCCACCTCCAGGAGCCTGGCGACGGCGGTGCGCTCACCGGGGGTGAGGCCGGACAGGTCCGGCGTGAGCCGGATGGTCTGGGTCTTCGCGAGGACCTCCTGGGCTTGATGGTCGGTCCAGGTGGGCGTGTCTGAAGGCGCGGTCGTGACGGTGGCCATGAGGAGCAGGAGGGGGACGCGGAACATGCGCGGAGAGTACCCGCCCGCCTCGAGAATGCCCAAGACAGGTCCTGGACTCGTGGTCAATGGGCCACGTACTCGCGGCACGGCTGACACACCGAGGAGCTGGCCAGGGGGGGAGTGAACTGGCCCGTCACTTGCTGCTAAGGCACCCCGCAAACCCCGCGCGAAAGCCTCCATGAGCCTGCCGCTGCTGACGCTTCCCCTTCTGCTGCTCCACGCCGCCTCGGTCTCCCCCGCGACCGTCCCTGCTCGAGGGGCGCAGGAGGCCATCCTCACGCTCGACAAGGCCGGGCGCTACATCGTCAAGGCCCACAGCCCTGCGGGCACGGCGTGTGACATCGTCGATCACGTCCGCGGACCGTTCGAGCACTCCGGCCAGGTGGGGCGCTCCAGCTGCGAGCTGGACCTGCTGCTGGACGCGGGCACGTACAAGCTGCGCCTGCGCTCGAAGTCCAAGGGCAAGGGGAACGTCACGCTGTCGGTGACGCCGTACACGGAGCTCAACCCCGCGCCGGTGCGCCTGGAGCCTCGGCGCGAGGTGAAGCAGACGCTCAAGGCCCGCCAGCAGGCCTCGTACTGGCTCAAGCTCGACCAGCGCCAGCCGGTGACGCTGCGCATCGCCGGGCGGCACGTGGGGGACGTGCGGCTGTGGCGCACGGGCGAGTGGCTGGAGCCCATCACCGCGCGAGACACCACCCCTCGGCCCCGCCCCGGCCAGCCCATCCACGAGTGGTGGTTCGAGTCCATGCTGGAGCCCGGCGTGTACCTGCTCACCGCGTATGGCTCGGGCTCCATGAAGTGGACCCAGACCGAGCCGGCGGATGACGCGGGGCTCACCGTGACGTGGGGCTTCCCGAAGGCCTCCGAGGATCGGATCGCCACCGTCACCCTGCCGGAGACGGGCCTGGCCACGCTGGAGTTCCCGGCCGAGCCGGCGGCGTTCTTCCTGTCGCGCGAGGGGGGCTCGAAGACGACCACGCGCCTGAGCCTGCACGGCATGGGAGATGACGGCTCCACGAGCGTGTTCTCCTCGGCCGAGACCACCTGCGAGATCGACGGCAAGGCGCTGGTGCCCGAGTGCGGCACATCCTCCAGCGTCAAGCGCCGCCGGGTCGCGCTCATCCGGGGCGAGCCGGGCGCCCGGCTCACGCTGCGGTGGGCTCGGCTGCTGGAGAGCCAGTGGCAGGACGGCGTCTACGCGAGCGGGGCTCAGTCGGTGCGCTTCAACGTCGTGAAGGGGGGCGACTACTTCGTCGGGATTCATGAGACGCCGCTCGACCAGGACTTCGCGCCCGTCGGCTGCGCGCTGAGCCAGCTCTTCTCCAATGGCGAGACGCTGCTGCAGCGGCGGGATCTGCTCCAGGTGGGGCCCGAGACGCCGTTCCGCCGCGCGTTCAACTACAACGGCAGCTCCGCCACGCTGCAGTTCGAGCTCACCCGCTCCGGGCGCTACGTCTTCCAGACGGCGGGCGAGCGGAAGAGCCGCTGCGAGCTGTTCCGCTACGACGGGGACAAGGTCACCCGTCTCACGGAGACCCAGCCGGAGGCGAAGACGTGCCGTGTCGCCTTCCCCGCGACCCCGGGTATGTACGAGCTGCGGCTGTACGGCGGGACCGAGGGCATCGAGAACGTGACGCTCGCCGCGGACGGGCCGCAGCCGCCGGCGGACACGGCTACCAAGGTGTCGTGCTCCTTCCCCAGGGTGCGCCTGAGCGACAACTCCACCTATGCGCTGACCAGCACGCGCAGCTCGGAGCGGGCGCTGCGAGGGCTGTTCGTCCGCCCGCTGCCGCTCACCTTGAGCGAGTCCATGGCGCTGGTGGTCGATGGGCGACGGAGCGTGAAGATCCCCGTGGCCAGCGGGCGACCCGTGGAGATCCGGGCGCTGGGCGGCGAGGCGTTCAGCTGCGCGCTCGGCGAGACGAAGGTGGAGGCCAAGGGAGGCACCTGCGCGCTGCCGGGCAACGCCGGGGAGCTCACGATCGAGAACCCCGGCACCTCGGCCATCACGCTCTCGCTGCGTCGGCCGCCACCGCCGCCTCCCGCGCCTCCGCCGCTGGTGGCGTTCAGCCCGAACCTCGCGCCGCTGCCGGTGCTCGCGCCCGCGACGCCCATGTGGCTGGACTTCGAGCGGGAGCAGTCGCACGCGCTCACCTTCGACGTGAAGGACGCCGGGCTCTACCACGTGACGAGCCAGGGGCTGCTCTCCACCGAGTGCCGCATCCGGACTCCGGTGGTGCAGGAGGTCGGCGCGGCGTCGGGAGGAGGACGCGGGCGCAACTGCCTGGTGTCCTCGTACCTGCGGCCCGGCCGCTACCTGCTCAACGTTCGCACGGTGGGCCAGAGCCGAGGCCGTGGTGCGGTGCTGCTCGAGCGGCGCTCGGTCAAGGCGGCGGAGGGGCTGAGCGGCGAGGCCCAGATCTTCTTCCGCGCCGACGCGGGCGATCTCATCCAGCAGAAGCTCCGAGTGCCGAAGCGGGGGACCTACACGCTGAGCACCGCCGCGCAGAGCGGGACGCTCCAGTGCCGGCTCGATGATCCGCAGGGCTGGCCCGTGGTGCCCATCCCGGCGCCCTGCACCAACTTGATGAACCTGGCGCCCGGGAACTATCTGTGGACGCAGCTGCCGCTCACGGTGGAGAGCATGCGCCGTACCTCGCTGGAGCGCGTACGGCCCACCGTCACGCTCAAGGGCAACAAGGTGCACGCGCTGCCGTTCAACGCCTGGTCTCGCGTGGAGCTGGGCAAGGACGGCAAGGACGAGTTCTCCTTCGAGCTGCCCTCCGGGCTGGACGTGTTCTTCGCGCTGACCCACGGCATGCAGGGGCGGCTCTACCAGGTGGGCGCGGACAACCAGCTCAAGCCGATCGACACCATCGCCCCGATGAGCGCGGACCTCACCCAGCCTCAGGCGAGCGCCGTGCCCCGGGTGCGCACGTACGTGCCACCTCCCGAGCCGGTCTCGGAGGAAGGGGAGGGCGGCGGCGAAGGTGAGGGCGAGGAGGGCTCGTCCGAGGAGAGCTATCAGGAGCCCGAGCCCTCCTATGAGGAGGAGGCGGAGGAGTCCCCCAGCCCGCCCGTCGCGGAGCCGCTGCCGGAGACGGATGCGCCCGCTCCCGCGGGGCGGGTGCTGTCCCTGGCGCCGGGACGCTACCGGCTCATCACCGAGCACAGCCGGGGGGACGTGGCCATCACCTACGCGGTCTACCTGCGCGTCGACACGCTGGCGCCGGGGATCGTCCGCGCGGTGTACGCACCGGCCCAGGTCCCGCTGCGCCTGCCCGCCGAGGGCACCCTGCGGCTCTCCACCAAGGGCGACACGGACGTGCGCTGCCGCATCTTCGACAGCGAGGGCCGCCTGGTCGTCGAGAACGCGGATCGCGGCGCGGACTGGAACTGCGCCATCGCCGAGCCGTTCGCCGCGGGCGACTACACGCTCGTGCTCGAGAGCCAGACGCAGCAGCCCGGCCCCACGCGCGTCTCCGTCGCGGTGGCGAAGGTGACGGACGCGGGCGTGCTCGCGGACAAGGCGACGCTCAAGCTGGATGCGGGCGTGCAGCGCGCGACGCTGCCTCCCCAGGCCGACAACGCGGTGCAGGAGGTGGCGCTGCGCTCCAAGACGGCCATCTCGTGCGCGCTCGAGGATGACAGGGGCGCGGTCGTCACGCGGCAGCTCGACACGCGCGAGTGCATGCTGCTCGTGCGCCCCGGCGGCGCCACCTGGCGCGTCCGGGTGTGGACGCTGAACAGCAGCGCCCAGGTGACGGCGGCCGTGGTTGCCCACCCGGTGGTGCCTTCCTCGGGCGGCAGCATCGCCCCCACCGCGGCGGTGCTGACGAAGGTTCCCCAGCCCGGTCGGTACCAGACGGGCGCCGGGCTGTACTGCCTGCCCGCGAGCCAGAAGGGGCCTCTGGAGCGGTGCGCGGGCGAGGTGTCGCTGGAGGCGGGAGACTGGATCTTCAGCGGCGCCGGTGGGCAGGAGGCCTCGCTGAAGCTCAACGAGGTGGTGGATGCGCTCAGCGAGCCGAAGACCGAGCGCGTGCGCCTCACCCGGGCCGCGTCGCTGCTGCGGCAGTCCACCCGGGCTCCCTCGCTCCACCTCTTCAAGGCCAGTGTGCAGGTCGGCGACCGGAGCAACCCCGCCTGTACGCTCGTGGGAGGCACGTCGCGGCAGGATGACTTCATGTGCGTGGCGGCGACCGGCCCTACGCAGCAGTCCCTGGCCCGCTGGTGGACGCCGTCACCCAGCGCGAGCGAGGCGACCCTGACGCGGCTCTCGGTGCCGATCCCCTCGGCCGCGGGAGCGCTGCAGCCAGGACTGCAGAACCTCACCTGGACGCAGGGCACGGCGCTCCAGCTGCGGATGCCCTCCACTCCCACCCGCGTGCAGCTCGCGCTGCCTCGGAATGCGTGGGCGGTGCAGGTGGAGGAGCAGGGCACGGCGGTCGACCTGTGCGCGCCATCTCCGGCGCTCGCGGCCTGCGTGCTCACCGGCAAGGGAGGCTCCATCTTCGTGTACTCCCCCGAGGAGCCGCGCACGCAGGCGGAGGTGGTCGCGATCGATCCCACGCCGCGCCGCGAGAACCTGGAGCGCCTCTATGAGCGGGTGAGCACCGCGCCCGCTCAGCAGCCCCTCGCCTTCGCCTCGCAGCCCACGCCGCGCCTGCTGACGGTCTCCGGGGCGCTCCGCTGCGTGACGACACTCGATGACGGCACGCGGCTGGAGGGGTGCGAGGCCCGCATCCCGGCAGGCCGCGCGGGCGAGACGGTGCTCGATCTGGGCGTGGGCGGCGTGCGCGCCGTGCTCACTTCCCCCACCGAGCTGAAGAGTGCCGCGCTCGGGCCCCTCTCGGCCCAGGCGAGCCCCGACCTCCCCGCGGCTCGGGCGCTCAAGCTGTCGGGGCCGCGCGTGGAGCGCTCCTTCACGCTGGCCTCCGACGCGGTGGTGCACGTCCGGGCGGACTCGGGCGTGTGCGGCCTGGCCCAGGGGGCCACGGTGCTCCGGGTGCAGGGCAGCGAGAAGGGCTGCTCGTTCGATGAGGTGCTCAAGGCCGGCAGCTATCGCCTGGCGGTTCGCGGCTTCGCGGACCGGGCGCTCTCCGGCACCGTCACCTGGACCCAGGAGCCCGTGAGGGAGCTGAAGGAGGGCGTGGCCAGCGAGGAGAGCTGGATCACTGCCTCGCAGACGCGCTTCTTCCGGTTCTCCACGCAGTCTCCGGGCCGGATCGGCCTGGGCCTGCAGGTGCCGGCGGAGCTCCTCGAGTGCACCGTGCTCGATCAGGATCAGAAGGTGCTGGGGGAGGGCTGCCAGCAGTTCCTCCAGCTCGACAAGGGCACCTGGCTGCTCGCGATCCACGCGCCCGCCAACGCCCGACCCCTCAAGTTCAAGCCCGTCCTCGTGGGACTCGCCGGCGCCAAGGCCGACGTCCCCGAGGAGTACCTGCGCGACTTCTTCCAGCGGATTGGAGAGAACCCGTGATTGCCGTTTCCCCGAGAGCCCTCGCGCTCCTCGCATTGCTCGCGGCCTTCCCCGCCGCGGCCCAGGACTACCGCCCCGCGGACGAGGACCAGCGTCCCGTGGGAGGCTCGGTCCGCATCCTCCCCGAGCAGTTCCTGCGCGGGTTCGATCCCGTCACCGTGTACTTCGACGACAACGAGGGCCCCGGCAAGCGTCCCGCGGATGACGGCGCGAAGCGGCTGAAGATCTCTCCGACCTGGCCCGGCCAGTACTTCTGGGCGGACAAGAAGACGCTCCAGTTCCGTCCCGCCGAGCCCTGGCCTCCGCTCCAGCGCTTCGCCTTCGAGGCCTCCGGCGCGCGCAAGGTGCTGGCGACGATGATGTCCGCGCCGTCGGCGATGTCTCCCTACGCGGACAGCACGAACCTGCGGCCCTTCCGCACGCTGACGCTCACCTTCCCGCAGCCGCTCCCGCTCGCGGCGCTCAAGCAGATGCTCACGCTCGAGATTCGCGACCTGCCGGGCCTGGCGGACTCGCCCACGCGGGTGGTGAAGGACTTCAACCTCTCCCAGCTTCCGCGGGACAACCAGCGCAGCCCGGCCGTCTACGCCATCACGCTCGACGAGGACGTTCCCGAGGGCAAGCAGCTCCGGGTGACGGTGAGCCTGGCGCTGGGCGAGGAGGGCAAGGTGCTCTGGACGGGGCGGCTCTCCACCCGGCCGGCCTTCCACCTCCAGTCCATCCAGTGCGGCTCGGCGAGCTTCGCGCTGACGGGCGGGGCCTCGGTGCCTCGCGACATGGCGCTCTCGTGCGGCAACCAGGGAGACCTGCCGCAGCTGGCGTTCTCCGCCGACGTGCAGGACCTGACGCTCACCGCGCTCAAGAAGCTGGTGCGCCTGGAGCCCGCCGTCCCGGATCTCCACTTCGAGGGCTACGGCAGCCGCGTCGCCCTGCGCGGAAAGTTCGTCCCCGACACGCTCTACCAGATGCGGATCTCCGCCGCGCCCATCCGGGACGACAGCGGCCGGCCGCTGCGCGATCCCGGCGACGTGCAGGTGTTCTTCCACCTCGGGTGGAAGACGGCCTTCCTTCGCTGGAGCCAGGCGAACGCGATCATCGAGTCCAAGGGGCCGCGGATGCTGCCGCTCCAGGGCTACGGCGACGCGCGGGCGGACGTGCGCATCTACCGCGTCGATCCCCTGCATGAGGGGCTCTGGCCCTTCCCCGAGCGCCCCGTCGTCATCAACGAGGAGAGCGCGCCGCCCTTCCCGGGCGAGGAGCCCTCCACGCCGGCGAACACGGCGGGCTACATCGGGCCCGAGGAGCTGATGTCCCATATCCGGCTGCTCGGCTCGCCGCTGATCTCGCGGGTGGTGGATCTGCCCCTGGCGAGCAAGAGCGGGACGACGAGCTTCGGCCTGGATCTGGGGCCGCTGCTGGACGAGGCGGTGGGCCGCCAGCGTCCGGGCTCGTACCTGGTGGGCCTGCGCCGGCTCACGGGAGCGCCCGAGCGCGCCTATGTCCGCGTGCAGGTGACGAACCTCTCGCTCACGGCGGTGGAGGAGCGCGACCGCGCGGTGTTCTTCGTCCGCACGCTGGATGACGCGAAGGAGGTCCGCGGCGCCAGGCTCGTGATCGAGGGCCAGCGCCGGGTGCCGGATCCCAAGCGCCCCGGCCAGATGATGTACGTGCCCTTCTCGCAGCCGCTCACGACGGATGACGGGGGCCGGGCGGTGCTCGGGCCGCAGTCGGACTGGCAGAGCATCAAGCGCATCTCGGTCCAGAGCGGGGATGACATCCTGGTGCTGGATCCTCGAGATCCGCCGGCTACGTTCGCCCGGAACCACTGGTCCCCGTCCTCCGGGTTCCTCGAGTGGATCGGGCAGGACATCCCGCCTCCGCCGAACGATGCGCTGCTCGGGTTCCTCTTCACCGAGCGCCCCATCTACAAGCCGGGGGAGAAGGTCTTCATCAAGGGCTTCGTGCGGCGGAAGACGGGCGGCGAGCTGCAGCTGGTCCCCGCCGCCGCGAGCACCTACGAGCTGCGGGTGACGGGGCCCGGCAACCAGAGCTGGACGCTGCAGACCACCTTCAGCGCGCTCGGGTTCTCGGCGGAGTTCGCGGAGAAGGACGTGCCCACCGGTGAGTTCCAGGTGGTGCTCCTGGAGAAGAAGACGCTGACGGAGGTCGCCCGGCGCTCGTTCCAGATCGAGGCGTACCGCGTGCCCCAGTTCGAGGTGCAGCTGTCCTCCTCGAGCACCGTGCGGCTGGACGCGCCCTTCAAGGTGAAGGCGGTGGCGCGCTACTACGCGGGCGGCAACGTGTCCGGGCAGCCCATCGCGTGGACGGTGACGCGCCGGCCGCACTACTACGTGCCGAAGGGGCGCGAGGGCTTCCTCTTCGCGTCCAGCACCCAGTTCGCCCGCGAGGGCCAGAGCCGCGCGCCGGAGACGATCAGCCGCAACGCGGAGCTGGACGAGGGCGGCGCGGACGAGATCCAGGTGAACCCCGCGCTGGACCTCGACGGGAGCGCCCGCGTCTACCGCTTCGAGGCGACGGTGACGGGCGCGGACAACCAGCCGGTCTCCGCCGCCACCGAGGTGAAGGCGCTGCCGCCCTTCGTGCTGGGCATGAAGCTGCCGCGCTACTCGGACAAGCCCTTCGAGCTGAAGCCGGAGATCATCGCCGTCGGCGTGGATGACAAGGCCGTCAAGGGCCAGGACGTGACGGTGCGGCTGTTCCGCCGCGTGTGGCACAGCCAGCTCCGGGAGACGCACTTCGCCACGGGCGACGCGCGGTACGTGACGGAGCAGGAGGACGTGAAGCTCTCCGAGCAGGTGGTGAAGACGGACGTGCAGCCGGTGTTGCCGTCCTTCGCGCTCAAGGAGGCGGGCGTGTACGTGGTGGAGCTCATCGCCCGCGACAAGCTGGGCCGCGTGCAGACGCTCACCGCGGACCTGTACGTGGGCGGGCAGACGCCCGTGGCCTGGAAGAAGCCACGCCAGGGCGTGTTCGAGCTCGCCACCGACAAGCCGAAGTACCGGCCGGGAGACACCGCCCGCATCATCATCCAGAGCCCGTTCCAGCAGGGCCGCGCGCTGGTGGTCGTCGAGGAGCCGGGTGGCAACACGTACACCTGGCGCGAGGTCTCCGGCGGCAAGGCGGTGCACGAGCTGACCATCAAGCCGAACCACGTCCCGAACGTGGCCGTGCACGTGGCGCTCATGCGCGGCCGGCTCGGGGAGGGGAAGACGGAGGATGCGCGCTATCGGCCGCAGACGCTCGGGGCGTCCATCGACGTCGAGGTGGAGCCCGCGCGCAACCAGGTGGCGGTGGAGCTCAAGCACCCGGACACGGCTCGGCCGGGGACGAAGATCCCCGTGGAGATCTCCCTCAAGGATGACCGGGGCGGGGCCGTGGCGGGCGAGGTGACGCTGTGGCTGGTGGACGAGGCGGTGCTCTCGCTCGCGCCGGAGGGCCCGCTGGATCCGCTCAGCGCGTTCATCATCCGGAACTCTCGCGGCACCACGCTCCGGGACTCGCGCAACAGCCTCGTCGGCAAGCTGTTCGAGCAGGAGGATCCCGGCGGTGACGGCTCCGAGGAGGATGCCGCCGCGATGAGCGGCAAGCGCATCGTGCGCAAGAACTTCCAGACCGTGCCCTTCTACCAGGCGACCGTGCAGGTGCCCGCGTCGGGCCGGCTCACGCTGGAGGTGCCGCTGTCGGACGACCTGACCAACTTCCGGGTGCGCGCGGTGGCGGCGTCCGGCGGCCAGCGGTTCGGCTTCAAGCAGCAGACGCTCAAGGTGCGGCTGCCGGTGCTGGTGCAGCCGCAGCTGCCGCGCTTCGTGCGCCAGGGCGATCGGTTCTGGGGCGGAGCGGTGGGGCGCGTGGTCGAGGGCAGCGGCGGGCCGGGCGCGGTGAGCATCCAGCTCTCCGGCCCCGTGGAGGCCAGGCCCTTCGCCCAGGCCGTGGACCTGCAGCTCAACAAGGCCATGTCCTTCGTCACGCCCATCCAGGTGAAGGAGGCGGACGTGTCCAAGCCCCACTCGCTCACCGTGCGAGTCGACGTGGAGCGCAAGTCCGACAAGGCCGGGGACGCGTTCGAGGTGCAGATCCCCGTGCTCCCGGACCGGGTGACGGAGCAGTTCGCCTACTTCGACACGCTGAAGGCCGGGAAGAGCGCGCTCAAGCCCATCCCCGAGCCGGCCCGCCCTGGGACGGCCTCCCAGGAGGTGGTCGTCTCGTCGGTCCCCGGTGTGCTCGAGCTGTTCGCGGGCCTGGACTACCTGGCGGCGTACCCGCACGGCTGTCTGGAGCAGAAGATGTCCAAGCTCTACCCGGAGGTGGTGCAGAGCTCGCTGTTCCAGCGGCTCGGGGTGGAGACCGCCTTCTCCAAGCAGGTGGGCGTCCACGTGAAGCGGCTCCAGGAGGAGATGACCACGTACCAGGACTCCAGCGGCCTCTTCGCCTTCTGGCCCGGTGGCCCGGGCGACGTGCAGGTGACGGCGCAGGCGGTGGAGTTCCTCGAGTCCGCCAGGCGCGCCGGGCTGCCGGTGGATGCGAAGCTCCTGGAGCGCTCCACGGAGGCGCTCAGGCGCGTGCTGCGCAGCGACTACGCCGGGTTGCTGCCGGACTGGCGCTACAACCAGCAGGTCGCCGCGCTGAGGGCGCTCGCGTGGACGGACAAGCTGGACGAGCACTACCTCGTGGACCTGTTCCAGCAGCGCGAGCGGATGGACGTGATGGCGCTCGCGGACCTGGCGAGCACCATGTCCCGCGAGCCGAAGATCTACCGCACCAACCTGGACGCGCTGAAGGGCGAGCTGTGGGATCGGGTCATCATCAAGCTCAACCGCGGCAAGCCCACGTTCGAGGGCGTGAAGGCGGGGCGCAGCTCCTGGGGCTACGGCTTCCTCTCGTCCCAGCCGTCCATGGTCGCCGCCGTCTTCGAGGCGCTGCTGCGCCTGGCCCCGGAGGACAGCCGGCACGACCTGATGCGCGACGCGCTCCTGTCCTACGCGAGCCCCACGCAGGGCTTCCAGAGCACCTATGAGAACCGGCGGGCCATCGCCGCGCTGGCGCTCTACCTGGATCGCGCCAGGCCGAACGTGCCGAACACCACCGTCGCGCTCTCGTCCGCCAGGCCGCTCACCGTGAACGGAGACGTCAAGTCGGCGAAGGTGACGATGGCCACGGACAAGCCCCAGGAGGCCACCGTGACGGGCGGACCGGTGGGCGTGCGCGTCGCCTACAAGTACGTCCCCGCCACGCCGGGCGACAAGGTCGCCTCGACGCAGCAGGGCTTCCTCGTCTCTCGCAGCGAGACGCACCTGCACGCGGATGGCTCCGACCAGACGCGCTTCCAGGACAAGGCCGGCGAGACGCAGATCCTCAAGGTGGGGGACATCCTCGAGGTCCACGCCCAGCTCGTGAACGATCAGCCGCGGCCCCATGTCGCCTTCGTGGTGCCGTTCGCCGCCGGCCTGGAGCCGCTCAACCCCGCGCTCGAGAACGCCGGCTCGGACGCTCAGCCCTCGCAGGCGGACTCGATCACGCCGGCGTACGTGCAGCGGCTCGATCACGAGGTCCGCTACTATTTCCTCCAGCTCCCGCAGGGGACGCACACGTTCCACTTCCGCGTCCGCGCGGCGACGGAGGGCTCGTTCGTCCACCCGGCGCCCTATGCCGAGCAGATGTACCGCCAGGAGGTGCGCGGCCGGGGCGAGGGCATGCGCATCGTCATCCAGGGGGCCAATGAGCGCTAGGCGGACAGCCGCGGACGCCCTCCGGCGTCTCGCTCCTCGGCTCCGATCGAGGCGGACGTGGCTGGCGCTCCTGGCGCTGCTGCTCGTCGCCGGGGGGCTGTATGTGTACGCCCTCGACGACGCGCTCCTGTCCGTCGAGCCCTCGCGGCTGGTGCTCGATCGGCGGGGGCGCTACCTCGGTGAGGTTCCCGCCGGGGATGGGGAGCTCGGCTACTGGCCGCTGCCCTATGTGATGCCGGAGCGCGTCGTGGCGGCGACGCTCATCACCGAGGATCAGCACTTCCACGACCACCCCGGCGTCTACCTGCCGTCCGTCGCGCGCGCCGTCCTGCAGAACACCCGGAACGTCCGGGTCATCTCGGGAGCGTCCACGATCGCGATGCAGGTGGCGCGCATGCAGGAGCCGGGGCCGCGCACGCTGCTCCGGAAGGTCTCCGAGGCCCTGGAGGCGCTGCTGCTCATCCGCCGCCACGGGCACGAGCAGGTCCTCCGGCAGTACCTCATGCTCGCGCCCTACGGGAACCGGGCGCACGGCGTCGCTCGCGCGGCGCGGCTGTATTTCGACAAGCCGGTGGAGGATCTCTCGTGGGCCCAGGCGGCCTTCCTCGCCGGGCTGCCGCAGATGCCGGGCCGCATGAACCCGTACTCCCCCGATGGCCTGCGCCGCGCGACCAGGCGCAGCCACCGCATCCTCCGGGCGCTCCACGCCAAGGGGCTGCTCTCGGCGGTGGAGCTGGAGCAGTCGCTCGGCGCGGAGCTGGGCATCGTCCCGCGCCCGCGCCGGCGCTCCGAGGCGATGCATGCGGTGCTCGAGTGGAGCGCTCAGGCGAAGCGTCGCCAGAGCCCCATCTCGGTCGCGACGATCGATCTGGAGATCCAGGAGCAGGCGGCAGCCATCCTGAGGGACAACCTGGAGCGGATCGAGGACTCGGGGGCGGGCAACACCTCCGCGCTCGTGGTGGACACGGCCACGGGAGACATCCTCGCGTGGGTCGGCTCGCGGGACTTCTTCTCCGAGGAGCACAAGGGCGCGATCGACTTCGTGCGCACCCGTCGCTCTCCGGGCTCGGCGCTCAAGCCGTTCCTCTATGCGCTCGGGCTGGAGAAGGGCGCCTTCACCGCCGCCTCCGAGCTGCCCGACACGCCCATGGACGTCCGGAGCGACGCGGGCGGCGCGTACCTGCCCGAGAACATCAACCACACGTTCATGGGCCCCATGCTCCTGCGCGAGGCGCTGGGCAACTCGCGCAACATCCCCGCGCTGCGGGTGCTCTCGGAGGTGGGGGTGGAGCCCGCCCTGCGCTTCTTCGAGAAGGCCGGAGTGGGGGACATCCGCTGGGAGCCGGATCGCTACGGCCTGGGGCTGGCGATCGGGAACCTGCCCGTCACGCTGGAGGAGCTGGCAGGGCTGTACGGAGTCCTCGCTCGCGAGGGCGAGAGCCTGCCCCTGCGCCGCTTCGTGGACGAGCCGCAGGTCCCCTCCCGGCGCCTGCTGAACCGGGAGGCCGCGCAGCTCGTCCGGCACATGCTCGCCGATCCGCTGGCGCGCCGGCCCATGTTCCCCGCGGGAGGAGCGCTCGACTATCACTACGCCGTCGCGGTGAAGACCGGCACCAGCCAGGGCTACCGGGATGCCTGGACGGTGGCGTTCAGCGACCGGCTGCTCGTGGCGGTGTGGATCGGCAACCATGACTGGCGCCGGATGCGTGGCGTGGGAGGCGCGAACGGCGCGGCCGCCGCGGCACACCGGATCATGGATCTGGTGATGGAGGACCACCGCCCCTGGCAGCCCATGCTGGACGCGTTCCCTCCGCCCGAAAGGGCCGTGGCGGTGGATGTCTGCCCCCTGTCCGGCAGGCTCGCGAGCGTGGACTGTCCGCACCGCAAGAGCGAGTGGTTCGTCCCGGGCAGCGCGCCCACCCAGCACTGTCCGTTCCACGCCCAGGTGAAGCTGGACCGGCGCAACGGGCTCAGGGCGAGCCCCTCGTGTCCTGAGTCCGAGGTGATCTCCCGCGTGATGCTGGACCTGCCGGACACGTACACGCAGTGGGCGCGGAGCCAGCACCTCGATGTCTCTCCCCGGTTGGAGAGCCCCCTGTGCCCGGCGCATGAGGAGGCCCTGCAGCCGAAGGTCGTCATCCGCGAGCCGCGAGGCCAGGTGCGGCTGCTCTTCGACCCGGACACGCCGGCCTCCGCCTCCACGCTGCGACTGGCGGCGGAGGTGACGCCCAGCACGGAGCCCATCGTGTGGCTCGTGGACGGTGTGCCCGTGGCCACCGTGTCCTATCCCCATGAGTACCGCTGGAGCGTGACGCCGGGCCGGCACGTCATCACCGCGGCCATGTCACGGCACGCGGAGGTGAGCTCCCCGCTCACCGTGGTCGTCGAGGACTGAGCCTGCCTGGCAGGCGGCGGAAGCGCCCTGAGAGGGATGCTGTCTCGCGCTCCCTCGTTCTCCCGCCTGCTGCTGCGCGCCCGGAGGGCCCCCAGCGTGAGGGAAGCGCGAGGAGAATCCACATGCAAGAGCAAGAGACCCAGTCCTGGTCCGGCCTGGGCGTCGGCACGGATCGTCAGTCCTTCCTGAACAAGGTGGCCGAGCAGCTCCCGGACTATGAGCCCGTGAAAGCCGTCGAGGCCGTGTTCTGTGCCCTGACCGAGCGCCTTCCCGGCGGCATCATCCAGCAGCTCCTGGAGCAGCTGACCCCGGATGTGCGCGACATCGTGGGACGCTGTCACAAGCGCCTGGAGGCCGGGCCGGAGAAGCTGGACAAGGACGACTTCTATCTCCACGTGGCCAACCACCTGAACGCCGAGCCGGAGAACGTGCGGCTGGTCCTCTTTGGCGTCTTCGCGGCGCTGCACACCCAGATCACCCTGGCCGAGTCCGAGAAGGTGGCCAGCCAGCTCCCCGACTACGTGAAGGGCACCTGGGTGGACTCGCGCCGGGTCGCGGACCGACCGTACTGACAGGCCCCCCGGGGACCGTGGCCCGCCGTTGACTCCCCAACACGAGCAGGCTGGCGGGCCGTCGCGGCCTGCTCGGGACATGCGAGAGGAGAGGTGCTAGCCCTCTCCCTCCGATGCCCGACTCCCTCGACTTCAGGGCGCTCTTCGACCGCTCGCCCAACCCATACATGGTGCTGGACCGTGGGCTGCGGTACGTCTGGGCCAACGCGGCATATCTGCGAGTCACGGCGTCCCGGCTCGAGGACCTGCTCGGGCGCTCCCTGTTCGAGGTGTTCCCGCACGATCCCGAGGATCCCTCCAACCGGAGCGCGCGCGAGCTGAGGGAGTCGCTCGAGCGCGTCCTGTCCGGGCGCGTGCCGGATACGCTGGCGCTGATTCCCTACCGGGTGCCGCGTGAGACGGCTACGGGCCCCGTCCTGGAGGAGCGCTACTGGAGCGCCACCCACACGCCCATCCTCGACGAGCGGGGCGAGGTGGCCTTCATCCTCCAGCACACCGTCGATGTGACGGAGGTCCAGCGGCTCCAGCAGGCCATGAGCGCCGCGGAGGCGCGTCGGGGCTCCGTCAGCTCCGCGGAGCAGGTGCAGGCGGGGCTTCTCGGTCGCGCCCAGGCCGTCCAGGAGGCGAACAGGACGCTGGATGCCGAGCGCCGCCACCTGCGCCGGCTGTTCAAGCAGGCCCCCGGGTTCATGTGCTTCCTGCGCGGGGCCCAGCATGTGTTCGAGCTGGCCAATGACGCCTACTCTCAGCTGATCGGCCATCGCCCCGTGCTCGGCAGGCCGGTCAGGCAAGCCCTCCCGGAGATCGAGGGGCAGGGCTTCTTCGAGCTGCTCGACAAGGTGTTCGCGACGGGAGAGCCCTTCGTCGGCCGGAACCTGCCGGTCTTCCTTCAGCGGAAGCCCGGGGCACCGCTCGAGGAGGTGTTCATCGATCTGGTGTACCAGCCCATCATCGAGCCCGACGGGAGCATCTCGGGCATCTTCGTTCAGGGCCACGACATCACCGCGCAGAAGCGCGCCCAGGACGAGCTGCGGCGCTACCGCGAGCACCTCGAGGAGCTGGTGCGTGAGCGCACCCGCGCCCTGGAGGAGAGCGAGGCCGAGCGGCGTCAGGCCCAGGCGGAGCTGCACCACGCACAGAAGATGGAGGCCGTGGGCCAGCTCACGGGAGGCGTGGCGCACGACTTCAACAACCTGCTCCAGATCATCGGCGGCAACCTCCAGCTCCTGCAGAGGGACCTCGCCGGCAGCGAGCAGGCCGAGCGGCGCCTCCAGAGCGCCATTGGCGCCGTCGATCGCGGGGCCAGGCTTGCGTCCCACCTGCTCGCGTTCGCGCGCCGGCAGCCCCTGGAGCCTCGGGTCATCCACCTGGGGCGGCTCGTGCGCGGCATGGACGAGCTGCTGCGGCGGGCCCTGGGCGAGGACATCGAGGTCGAGACGACCATCGGCGGCGGCCTCTGGAACACCTTCGCGGACCCCAATCAGCTCGAGAACGTCGTCCTGAACCTGGCGATCAACGCCCGGGACGCCATGCAGGGCGCGGGCAAGCTGACCATCGAGGCCGACAACGCCGAGCTGGACGCCCACCATGCCCAGCTCCATCCGGATGTCACGCCCGGCCAGTACGTGCGCCTGTCCATCACCGACACCGGCTGCGGCATGCCTCCCGAGGTCCTCGAGCGGGTCTTCGAGCCGTTCTTCACCACCAAGCCCGAGGGGCGCGGCACGGGCCTGGGCCTGAGCATGGTGTACGGCTTCGTCCAGCAGACGGGCGGCCACATCAAGATCTACAGCGAGGTGGGGCGGGGGACGACCATCCAGATCCACTTCCCGCGCTCGCTCCAGGTCGAGGAGCCACACACCGAGCTGGACACCGGACCCATCGAGGGGGGCACGGAGACGATCCTGGTGGTCGAGGACGACGCCGGGGTGCGCACCACGGTCGTGGAGATGCTGTTGGAGCTGGGCTATCGCGTGCTCAAGGCCTCGGACGGACAGAGCGCGCTGGCCATCCTCCAGAGTGGCCTGCCCATCGATCTGCTGTTCACCGACGTGGTCATGCCGGGGCCGGTGCGCAGCACCGAGGTCGCCCGGCAGGCCCGGGCGCTGCTGCCCGACATCGAGGTGCTGTTCACCTCGGGCTACACGGAGGACGTCATCGTCCACGGCGGCCGGCTCGACTCCGGCGTGAGCCTGCTGAGCAAGCCGTACCGCCGCGAGGAGCTGGCCCGGAAGGTCCGCGCGATGCTCCGCCAGCGCCAGCAGCGGCTCGCCGCGAAGCCGGCGGAGGGCAGCGAGGCTGGTCGCACGCCCGAGTCCACCAAGAAGGAGCCCCTGCGCATCCTCCTCGTGGAGGATGACGAGGCGATCCGCTCGTCCGCGAGCGAGCTGCTGGAGGAGCTGGGGCACGGCGTGCGGGCCACGTCGAGCGCGGAGGAGGCGCTGGTGGAGCTCGGGGCCGAGAGCTTCGACGTGCTGTTCACGGACGTGAACCTGCCTGGCGGCTCGGGGGTGGAGCTGGCTCGCGAGGCGGTGCGCCAGCGTCCCAGGCTGCGCGTCATCATCGCCTCCGGCTACGGCAGCGCGGCGCTCTCCGAGGAGGGCGGACTGAAGGGGGCCGTGGTGCTGCCCAAGCCCTATGATCTCTCCCGGCTCGGCAGGGCGCTGGAGCAGGTCATGGCCCAGGCCTGAGCTCCTCGTTAACGAGGCTAGGCGTTGATACCCTCTCACGTGTTCTCGGCTCGGAGTTCCTCTCTCGTGCAGATTCGCCCGGTGACGCTCGCTCGGCTGTTGTGCCTCTTCCCCCTGGCGATGCTCGCCGCCTGCAGCGCGCATGGCGCCTCGCAGGGCGCGCCGACGTCCGGGTTCGAGATCATCCAGAGCTGGCCCCATGATCCGAAGGCCTTCACCCAGGGCCTGGTCTACCGGGACGGCAGGCTGTACGAGGGCACGGGCCTCAACGGTCGCTCCGAGCTGCGCGAGGTGAACCTCGAGACCGGTGAGGTCCTCCGCCGCGTCGCGCTGGAGGACCGCCATTTCGGCGAGGGGCTCACGCTGCTGGGCGGCAAGCTCTACCAGCTCACCTGGCGCTCGCAGGTGGGCTTCATCCACGACGCCGCGACGTTCCAGCCCGCGGGGCAGTTCCGCTACACCGGCGAGGGCTGGGGGCTGACGAATGACGGCACCTCGCTCATCATGAGCGACGGCAGCAGCGTGCTGCGCTTCCTGGATCCCGCCACGTTCACGGTCCAGCGCACCGTCAAGGTGAAGGACGGTGGGCGCGAGGTCTCCCGGCTCAACGAGCTGGAGTTCGTGGACGGCGAGGTCTACGCGAACGTCTGGGGCACCGATCTCATCGTTCGCATCGACCCGGCCACGGGGAGGGTGACGGGGTGGATCGATCTCACAGGGCTGCTGGCGCCCAGCGAGCAGCACGGCGATGAGGACGTGCTGAACGGCATTGCCTACGATCCGGCCACGGGTCGCCTGTGGGTCACGGGCAAGCTCTGGCCAAGGCTGTTCCAGATTCGCGTTGCTCCCAGGTGAACACTCCACCTGTTCGCCTGTTGTCCTGACGGCCGCGAGAACCGGGCCCGCGCCTGCCTGGCGCGTTCGGTTCGTCCATTTTAACCGCCTCGTTCATTTCCCTCGTTGGAAGGCTGTCGAGGGAGGCGTTGTGAGCGGGATCGGGGAGACGTGGCGGATGGATGGCGGGATGGTGGCGGGGGATGGGAAGGCTGAGCGGCGCAAGTGGGGCAGGGCGTGGGTGTGCGTGCTCCTGCTGCTCGCCGCGTGTGGCTCTTCCACGGAGGTGGTGGAGCCCGGTGCTGGGGATGGGGATGGCACGGAGAACGTGAAGCCCGAGCCTGAGACCCCACTGCCCACGCCGGAGACCTGTCGGCCCGCGAGTTGCGCGGATCGAGACGCCTCCTGCGGCGCGATCGAGGATGGCTGTGGCGGCGTCCTGGACTGTGGCGGGTGCCAGGGGGGCCTGGTCTGCGGTGTTCACCATCCCAACATGTGTGGCGTCCCGGCCTGCAAGCCGCGGACATGCGCGGAAGTACAGGCCCAGTGTGGCCCGGTGGACGATGGCTGCGGCGGCACGCTGCAGTGCGGCACCTGCGCCGTCGGCCAGACGTGCGGTGGCGGCGGCAAGGCCAACGCGTGTGGAGTGCCGGACTATGGAATGCGCACGGCCTGCTCTCCGGATGGCGTGTGCGTCCTCAACCCGGCGCCGGTGGCCCAAGACCTGAAGGATGTCTGGGGCCGCTCCGTGAAGGACTTCTGGGCGGTGGGCGATGCCGGCTACATCGTCCATGGTGGGGAGACCGGGCTGAGCATGGTGACCACCCGGGCCGATCTGTCGGGCATCTGGGGCAGCTCGGCCGAGGCTGTCTGGGCGGTGGGCTCGAAGATCCTGCACTTCGATGGGCGCCGCTGGAGCGATGCCCTGATCCCCGCGCGCTTCCTGACCGACGTTCACGGCACCAGCGCCCGCAACGTCTGGGCGGTGGGGGAGAAGGGCATGGCCTACTCCTGGGATGGCAGCCGCTGGGCGGAGGAGAACACCGGGACGGGCGCTGACCTCTATGGCGTCTGGACCCACCGCGACCAGGTGTGGGTCGTGGGCTCCGGGGCCACTGTCCGCGTGCGAGAGGGAAAGCACTGGCGCTCGCTGCCGGCTCCCTCTCCGGGCGTCACCTTGACGGGCGTCTGGGGCACCGGGCCCGGCGACGTGTGGGT
Source organism: Hyalangium gracile (assembly GCF_020103725.1). NCBI lineage: Bacteria > Pseudomonadati > Myxococcota > Myxococcia > Myxococcales > Archangiaceae > Hyalangium > Hyalangium gracile. The sequence goes on from NZ_JAHXBG010000034.1 coordinate 37,489, forward strand.
GACGGGCTCGAAGAGCGGGGCCGTGTTGTTCCACTGGGACGGGCGCATGTGGTCCTCGTATCCGCTGCCCTTCTCGGCGCTGTATGGAATCTCCGGAACCGCCCAGGGCGAGATCGTCGTCGTGGGTGAGGAGGGCGCCGCGCGCTACGACGGCAGCACGTGGATGCCCGTCCTGGAGAAGGCCCCGTCCCGGCTCCTGGGGGTGTGGCACACGGCGGATGGCGTGCTGACGGTCGGTGCGGCCGGGCGCATGCACCTCTCCTCCGAGAGGAATGTCTGGATCCCGCTCGATCGCGGCGCGCGCGCCGACTTCGTCTCGCTGTCCACCCCGAGGGAGGACGACTACTGGTGGTTCGCGGATGGCGCCACCGTGCGAGTGGGGATGGATGGCACCGGGTACCCACGGCCGGGGCCGGCCAATGTCCTGGTGGAGCAGTCGCCGGGGCTCCTGTGGGCCGCGGGTGACCATGGCCGCGTCAACCTCCACATGTCGTATCCCACCAGCAGCGGAACCCACTTCTTCTACCTGCCCGAGACCTTCAGCTTCCGCGGCGTGTCCCCCATCGCGGGCCTGATGGCCTGGCTGGTCGGGATCGACTCCGCGAGCGGAGAGGGGCTGCTCATCCAGCTCAACGGCCACGCTGGGTGGAACCGCCATTTCCTGTCGGGGAACGGTGGCGTGAACGCCATCCACGGCGCCACGCTCGATGACGTGTGGGCGGTGGGGGACTCCGTCATCGCGCACTGGGACGGGACGGCCTGGACGGAGACGCGCGATGCCCTGCTGCCGAACTTCCGCGCCGTCCGGGCGCTGGACCGGGGCCTGGCCTGGGCGCTCAGCCCGACCGGCCTCTGGCAGTGGAATGGCTCGCAGTGGACGGCGATGGCTCTGCCTCCGGGGCTGGGGCCCACTGCCCAGCTGCATGCCCTCTTCGTCGACTCGCGTGACGAGGTGTATGTCGCGGGGGATGACGGCGTGCTGCTCCGCTACAACGTGGAGAGCGGCGCCTGGAACCGAATCGAGACGGGAACGCGCAAGAGCCTGCGCGCCTTCTCCGGCAATCGGCAGCAGCTCATCATCGCGGGCGAGGATGGCACCGTGCTGAGGCTCTACCGCTGAACCTCCGGCGGAGGCTCGCGGGTCCGCCCTGACCCGCGAGGGCGGGGCTCGGGGGCCTCGGGTAGGCTCTCCGGAGTCTGCCCCATCCGGAGGATGAAGTGACCGCCGTCTCGCTCGAAGCCCCCTGCCCACGCCATCCGGAGAACGCCGCCGAGGAGCTCTGTATCCGCTGTGGCTCCTTCGCCTGTTCCGCGTGCATCGTCGATCGGCAGGGCGATCGCTACTGCGTCGACTGCGCGCGGCGCCTGCCTCCGCTGGGCGGCTCCTGGTACTCCATCATCGCGGGGATCCTGTCCTTCCTGTCCCTGGGCTGCGCTCCACTGGGCCTGGTGGCCATCGTGCTGGCGGGGATCGATCTCACGATGATCTCCGCCGGCAGGAAGTGGGGGCGCCAGGGCGTCTCCCTGGACCTGCTGGCCATCGGGCTCTCGCTGGTCGGGATCCTCCTGGGCGCGCTCATCCTCTACCGCGCCATGAATGGCCAGATCGGAGAGGTGTGAGGGCTTCAGGCTAGACGGCCGGTCCCATCGAGGGCGTCTGCGCCGGCAGCGCCTTCACGATGGTGCTGGCCACGAAGGCGCCCAGGACGGCCATGCCGATGGCCACCAGGTATGAGCCCAGGTCGAGGCCGAGCAGGCCTCCGATCACGAAGCCCATGATCTCTCCGATGATCCAGAACCCCGCGCCGAGCGCGCCCCAGCCCTTCGAACGACCCTTCTCCTTCGCGGTCTCGGAGAGCTTCCGGGTGAGCCAGACGATGACGATGATTTCGAGCATGGGCCCATTGAAGCAGACTCGAAGGCCGCTCCGATAGACGGGGGACGGGTGCCCTGGGACTCAGGCCCGGAGCACCACCACGTGGCCCCAGACGGGCTCTCCCCGCTCGGTGCGTAGCACGGCCTCCCGCTCCACCACCGGCGTGAGCCCCGTGGCGCGGGCTTGCTCCCTCACGTAGTCCAGGTGGTGCAGATAGCGCCCGGTGGGCTGGAGCCGGTAGCCCGGCTCGGTGCCTCTCTCGACCGTGAAGGCGAACAGGCCTCCCGGCACGAGCCGCCGGGCCACGCGCTCGAAGAGCGCCTCCAGGGCACCGAGGTACACCAGCACGTCCACGGCGACGATGAGCGTGTGGCGCTCCTGGGACGCGGCGAGCAGCTCGTGGAGCTCTCCGGTGTGGAGCGCGTCGTACACACCCCGCGCCCTCGCGCGCTCCAGCATGCCAGGGGACAGGTCGATTCCTTCGAGTCGGCGAGCCAGGGGCCGCAGCAGCACGCCGGCCAGCCCGGTGCCGCAGCCGAGCTCCAGCACGTCCTGCTCGCGCCGTCCGCCGAGGGCCTCCTCGAGGGCCTCGAGGACATGCTCCGGCGCGCGGTAGCCGAGCTCCCGGCGCAGCTTGTCGTCGAAGTGCGAGGCGTACTGGTCGAAGAGGGCGGCCACGTAGGACTCGGCCGCGCGCTCGGGGAGGACGGCGCCCGTCTCGGCGGCCTCCAGCCAGGCGATGGCCGCCTCCTGCTGTTCCTCGGGGATGCCCAGGGCCCGGCAGCGCTTCGCGTGGAGGCGGCGGCGCAGGGGCACGTTCTCCTCGGCCCGACCGGTCTCGCTCAGGAGCCGCATCAGCGCCCCCAGCGCGCCCTCATCCTCCGGGAAGCGCTCGAGCAGCTCACGGAGCGCCGCCTCCGCCGCCAGCGGCTCGCCCCAGTCGCGCAGCACCGCGGCGCCGTGCATGCAGGACACCTGTCGGGCTCCCATGAAGCCGCGCTCCGCCAGCCGCGCGCGCCAGTCCAGGATGGGTGTCATTCCTCGTGCTCCCCCCCGGCGACGTTAGCCTGTCGCCGCGGGGCACGTCACCGTTGGTGGCCAAACCGCGCGTCCGTGGAGGGGTGCTCCGCGACGAGCGCCCGCAGCCGCTCGAAGCTAGCTGAGGCTCGGGGCGCTCCTCACTCAATGCGTCGTCGTCTCCCTCGTCTCGGATCGAAGCGGGCCTCCTGCCCATCAAGAGGCCTATGGCGTGACGGAGCTCGCGCGCCTCAAGGGAACAGAAATAACGGAAAAATATGTCTTGACTGAGATACTCAATTTATAAGAAAACGAGAAGCGAGTTCGGCCTTCGCCGGACCAGAGAGGTCAATCCCCCATGCGCACTCGTCGTTTTCTTACGATCCTCCCGCTGATGCTCCTCGGGAGCTCCTGCGGTGTTGAGACCCTGGATGAGGCCGGTTCGGCCACAGTGAGCGCCCAGGACAGCGCCCTGTCGCAGGCGAAGGTGGCTCCGGGGCAGAGTGTGCGTCGTCTCCAGGAGGAGCATCCCGGCTTCCTCCGGGGCGTGGGGCAGCTGTCGTTCAAGCGCGGGCTGACCGACACGCGCGGCCAGCAGCACGAGCGCCTGGCGCAGCTCCACGACGGCGTCCCCGTCTTCGGCGCCGAGGCCATTGCCCACCTCAACGATGACGGCTCCATCGCGGAGGTGACCGACAAGCTGGTGCGCGACCTGCGCGTGGACACCACGCCCAAGCTCCGGGCGGACGAGGCCTCCAAGCGCGCCATCGCGCAGCTGGCCGGCTCCAGCGTGAAGGGCTCGCCGAAGGTGGACCTGCAGGTGCTCCCGCGGAGCGACGGCGCCCGGCTGACCTGGCGGGTGCAGTTCGAGGCCGTCAACGCCAAGGGCGAGCCGTCGATGCCCAACCTCTTCATCGACGCGCACTCGGGCGAGCTCGTCATGCAGTTCGACAACCTGAAGACGGCGCGCAACCGCAAGACGTACACCGCCGGCAACGGCACCCGGCTGCCCGGAACGCTGGTTCGCTCCGAGGGGCAGGCCCCCTCGAGCGACGCGGTGCTGAACATGGCCCACGACAACGCGGGCTTCACGTACGACTTCTACTTCTCCAAGTTCGGGCGTGACAGCTACAACGGCGCGGGCGCCGTCCTCACCTCGTCGGTCCACTACAGCCGCAACTACGTGAACGCGTACTGGGACGGCGTGCAGATGGTGTACGGCGACGGCGATGGCGTGGACTCCTCGGCGCTGACGGTGCTCGACGTGGTGGGCCACGAGCTCACCCATGCCGTCACCGACACCTCGTCGGACCTCATCTACTCGAACGAGTCGGGCGCCCTGAACGAGGCCATGTCCGACGTCTTCGGCGCCTCCATCGAGGCGTACCGGGACGGCGCGGTGAGCGGCAACACCTGGAAGATCGGCGAGGAGTGCTGGACGCCGGCCACCGCGGGTGACGCGCTCCGCTACATGAACGATCCGGCGCTGGCGGGTGACTACGACTACTACCCGACGCGCTACACGGGCACCTCGGACAACGGCGGCGTGCACTGGAACTCGGGCATCGCCAACCTGGCCTTCAAGCTGATGGTCACCGGCGGCACCCACCCGCGCGGCAAGACGAGCAACGTGGTGCCCGCGCTCGACGCGAGCAACTCCTTCAACAGCCTGATGATGGGTGCGGCCATCTTCTACCGCGCCAACACCGTCTACCTGACGCCGAGCAGCACCTTCAGTGACGCTCGCAGCGCCACCGCGCGGGCCGCCACCGATCTCTACGGCGCGACCGCGGCCGCCGCCGTCAACGAGGCCTGGAGCGCGGTGGGCGTGCAGCCGGCTCCGACCTGGACGACGCTCGCCACCCAGAGCAACCTCTCGGGTGCCCGGAGCAGCTCCACGAGCTTCAGCTACGTCACGCCGACCGGCGCCACGGGGATGAAGTTCGAGATGTCCGGCGGCTCGGGTGACGCCGACCTGTACGTGAAGTTCGGCAGCGCCCCGACGACCAGCAGCTACGACTGCCGGCCCTACGCCGCTGGCAACGCCGAGAGCTGCACGTTCAACCCGGCGAAGCAGGGCACCTACTACGTGCTGATCCGCGGCTACTCGGCCTACTCGGGTGTGACGCTCAAGGTGAGCTCCGCTCAGTAACTTCGAGCCACTCAGCAGAGCTCTTGTCGGCGCGGCCGCCCGTCCCGGGGCCGCGCCGATGTTTTTTCCTTCTCAGAAGATGCAGGCCCACCGGCTCGCGCCGCAGACGCAGATGCCGGGCGTTTCCTCCGCCGTGCAGCAGTCGAGCCGGGCGCGAGGCTCGTAGCAGCTCCTGCCGTTCGTGGCCTCGCAGCTGCGCCGGGTGGTGCACTCCGTGGGCGGGGTGGGGCAGTCCTGGCGGACGCCGTCACACGTCACGTGAAAGTTGTCGCTCGCGGTGCATGTCTCTCCCGTGCAGGACAGCGTGCTGCCGTCTCCGCAGGTCGCCGTACAGGTGACCAGGGCCGACTCGACGGTGGCCAGGCTCTGCTGAGCCGGGACCTCCTCGATACCGCCACAACCCATCAGCACCACGCCTGCGAGCACAACGAGAGGGAACCAACGACGCTTCATGACTGCTCCTTGTCCGGTGTTCAGTGGAACCGATCAGAGGACAAGGGCTCCGGGCGTTTGTTGCAGGCGCCGGGGGCAGGTGGGTGCACGAGGAGTGGCCTGCAAGGCACGTACCTCTCGCTGGCCAGGAGGCCTCACCTCCCGGAGCCGCCCACGCCCTGCTGCCGCTCGGGGACGATCCACAGGTAGAGGGTGCGCCCGTTCATCTCCACCTCCTTGGCGGGCTTCCAGTCGCCCATGTCGAAGGCGTGCGACACGACGCGCGTCCCCGGCTTCAGCTCCGCCAGCAGCTTGGGCTTGAGGCGCTCGTTCACGGTGGGCAGCAGGTAGAGCGTCACCACCGTGGCGTCCTGGATGTCGGCGTCGAACAGGTCTCCCTGGCGGAACTCCGCCCTGCGCGACACGCCGGCGGTGCGCGCATTCTCGTTCGCCTCGGCGATGCGCTCGGGGTCGATGTCCACGCCCACCCCGCGGGCCCCGTACTTCTTCACGGCGGTGATGACGATGCGGCCGTCACCGCTGCCCAGGTCGTAGACGATGTCCCGGGGCCCCACTCCGGCCAGCACCAGCATCTGCTCCACCGCGTCCTCCGGCGTGGGGACGAAGGGCACCTCCGGGGCGTCCGCCGCCTCCTCCACCGAGACGGGCGGCTGGGGCAGGATCAGCGGGGCCGTGTTGCCCTGGGCGAGAGCCGTGGTGCCGACCGCGAGTGACAGCAGGAAGAGGATGCGCTTCATGTGGCCTCCTTGGGCTGTTGCAGGGAAATCGAGCGTGAGTCCCGCGCTGTCCGTCGGCTGGAGCGGCCTCGGCGCATGCGCTCCGCGAAGAGCAGCACGGCGCCGGTGCCGAGCACGACCATGCCCGCCAGCGCTCCGATGCCCGCGTACGCCAGGCTGGAGTAGAGGACGTACGCGCAGGTGCCGATGAAGAGCAGGGGCGTGAGCGGGTACAGCGGGACGCGGAAGGGGCGCGGCGTACGGGGCTCGCGCCTGCGCAGGACCAGCAGGGACACCCCGGTCAGCAGGAAGAAGAGCCAGAAGACGGGCGCGGTGTACTCCACCATGGTCTGGAAGCCCTGGCGCGTCACCGTGCCCAGCCCCACCAGCGCCAGGGCGAGGGTGCCCTGCACCAGCAGCGCCTGGGCGGGCGTGTTGGCCCGCGCGTGCCAGCGGCCCAGGCCCTGGAAGAGCGTGCTGTCGCGCCCGAAGGCGTAGTGGGTGCGCGCGCCGGTGATCACCGTGGCGTTGGCGGAGGTGAGGGCGGACACGGCGACCAGGACGCAGAGGGCCTGCGCGCCTCCGCTGCCCAGCGCTCGCTGAGCCAGATCCGCGGCCACCGCGGACGAGCCGGCCATGCCCGCCAGGCCCAGGCCGCGCAGGTAGGCCCAGTTGACCAGCAGGTAGAGGGCCGTCACCACGCCGATGCTCACCAGCAGCGCCCAGGCGAGGTTGCGCCGCGAGCCCTTCACCTCCGCGGAGAGCGTGGCCACCTCGTTCCACCCGCCGTAGGTGAGCAGGACGAAGACGAGGGCCAGCCCCCACGCGGCCATGGGCGAGCCGGAGGCCGGGGGAGGGGGCGCCGAGGGGGCGGGGGCCAGGAGCAGCCCCGCGACGATGATGGCGCCCACGCCCAGCACCTCCAGCGCGGTGAGCACGTTCTGGGTGCGCGTGCCCTGCCGCACCCCGGCCACGTTCATGGCCGTCAGCCCCACCACCACCGCCGCCGCGTACACCGAGGAGGAGTAGGGCCCCAGCGGCGCGAGCTGGGTGGCGTAGTCCCCGAACACGAAGGCCAGCAGGGCGATGGAGCCGGTGGGGATGACGGTGAGCCGGGCCCACGCGAAGAGGAAGGCGGGGCCCTGGCCCAGCGCGCGGTGGAGGTAGTGGTAGTCGCCGCCCGGGTGCGGCCAGGTGCTGGCCAGCTCCGCGTAGCACAGGGCGCCGATGAGCGAGGCCACTCCCCCGAGCAGCCACGCGAGCATCAGCGCCTGCTCACTGCCCAGCTGCGCCGCCACCAGCGAGGGGGCCTTGAAGATGCCGGCCCCCAGGACGATGCCGACGGTGAGCAGCACCGCGTCGAGGATGCGCAGGGTGGGCGAGGGAGCGGCGGCCTCCACCGCGGTTGCTGTCGCCTTCCCGCGCCGCCTGCCGGCCCTCGGCTTCTTCTCTCGCATGTGCCCCGCTCCGCGACCGAACCGTCCGATGCACGCCACAAGCTGCGCCGGCAGGGACTTCGCGGTGAGTGCTAGCACTCGGGCTCCCTGGGGCCTCGTCCGGGAGGAGAGGGGCCTCCCTGGCGGCTCGCCGGTGCCCGGGCTCCCAGGCGGGCAGTGCCTCAGGTGGCGGGCGCGGGAGACAGCTGGATGTCGGCCAGCACGCCGAAGTGGTCCGAGGGGAACTGGCCCTGATCATCGGGCTGGTCCAGCACGATCTTGCACGAGCGCACCTCGCCCCGTCCGTTCGACTCGATGGCCGTCACGAAGATGAAGTCCATGCGGCGGTCGTTCTCCAGCCAGCGCCAGCGGCGCGTGAGCGGGTTTCGCCGGGCCCACGTCTCCCCGGAGGCATCCTCGATGGGGTGCACGCGGGCGTAGGCGTCGTGCAGATACGCGCGCCGGCCCTCCAGCGTGTGCCGGCCTCGCAGGAAGCGGATCTCGTCGTGCTCGGGCGTGGCGTTGAAGTCGCCCGCGATGACGTTGGGGAGATCGCGCAGCTGGGCCCGGACGATGTCCGTCAGCACCACCACCTGCTGCTCGCGCATCACGCCGTTGTCGGGGTGGTGATCCAGGTGCGTGTTGAAGAGCCCCAGCAGGCCCGCCTGCGTCTCGATGAGCGCCTGCTGGACGATGCGGCCGCCCTCCGCCGAGGGCAGCGGCCACACGCGATGCTCCCGGATGGGATGGCGCGAGAGGACGGCGAGCCCCTCCTGGACGGCGCCGGGCTCGCCCTTCGCGCGGGCCCAGACGTGCTGGAAGCCGAGCCGCTCGGCCAGGGTCGCGGCCTGGTTCGGCAGGTGGTGCTCGTGCTCGCACACCTCCTGGAGCGCCACCGCGTCCAGGAAGAGGTCCGAGAGCCCGCGGCCGATGAGCTCCATCCGTCGGTCGATGGGCTCGCCCATGCCCATGAGGTTCAAGGTCACCACGCGGAAGGTCTTCATGGGGGAAGCCTTATCCGGCCCCGCCCGTCGCGGCTCAGCTCGACGTGAGCGCGGTTCGTGAAGTGAACATCTCCGGGCCGCCCTGCCTGGCGGCTCACCTCCGGGAAGCGGCGGGGAGCTGGAGCTTGTCGAGGATCGCCTCCATCTCCTGGCGATCCTGGGGCGTGACGCTCGGGTCCTTCGCGAAGAAGGAGTAGCCCTCCAGCGCCAGCCGCCGCGCACGGGGCAGATCCATCCCCGCCCCGTGGAGCGCCTCGGCGAGGGTCAGGCCGATGGCGTGAGTCATGCTCGGGTGGCGACCGTCGATGCTCCGCAGGGCCTGCTCGAGCAGCGACACCGCCACGCGGTGATTGCCGAGCTCGATCTCCGCCTGCGCGAGTCTCCAAAGCGCGCCCGGCTTACGCGAGGGGCTGGGAGTCCCGAGCTCCTCGAGGATGGCGACCGCTTCCCGGGCGTGGCGCCTGGCCTCTTCCGTTCGCTCGAGGCCCAGCAGCGCCGCGGAGATGAAGTCGAGGTGCAAGGCCGCCCACTCCGAGCGAGGTCCCTCCACGTGCTGGCGGAGGGACAGGGAGCGCTGGAACAGCGCGAGTGCTCCGGCGAAGTCCCGCTGCAGGAGCGCCACCCGGCCCTCGAACACGAGGAGGTTCGCCACCAGGGGACTCTCCGGCCCGGAGAGCTGCTCGCGCAGGCGCACGGCTTGCTGGAACGTGGCGCGGGCGGCGGGCAGCTCTCCCTTGCACTGCAGTCCCCTGCCCAGCGCGACGAGCAAGCCGAGGCTCTGGGGCGTGTTCGCGGCGGCACGCCTGTCCTCGAACGCCTTGGCCCGCTCGATGTGGGGCACTGCCTCGGCGCACCGGTCCTGCTCCATCAGCACCCCGCCGAGCATGCGCTCCAGGTCGGCCTCCAGCTGCTCGTCTCCCACCCGTGCGACCGCTGCCTGGGCCTCCCGGACGAAGTCGGCATCCACCGCTGGCATCAGCAGCATGTCGCCGTAGACGTAGACGAGGGCGATGCGAGCCTCCGCGACCAGTCGGTCATAGCGGCCGGCTTCGGCGGCCCACACCGCTTCCAGCAGCGCCTCCTCGGCCTGCTTCGCCTTGCGATCGCTCATGTAGAGGCGACCGAGCTCCTGGAAGGCCTCCGCTCGCGTGGGGGCGTGCGCCAGCTCTGGCAGCCGCTCGCGCACCGCCGCCATCAGCTCCAACCCCCGCACGTGTTGCCCGAGGGCGCGCAGGGCGCGCACCTCGCTGAGCTGTCGCTTGATGGACTCTACCAGTTCGCGCGCGGGGCCTTGCGCGGGCAGGCCCTTGATCGCGGCCTGGGCATGCTGCGCGGTGCAGGACTCTAGCTCGGGGAGTCCCCAGGCCGCGCTGGCGGCGGTGTGGACGGAGCGGGGGCGCTCGCGCGAGAGCAGCTCCGTCAGGGCCTGGAAGTCACGGGCCCGATGCTCGAGGCACTGCATGCGCGCATCGAGCAGGGACTCGGACTGCTGTCCGTGAACCCGCGTGGCCTGGCAGGCCTCGGTGTAGTGGGCCACCCACTCGGCGGAGTAGCTGTCCAGGGCTCTGTCGACTTCCCTCCACGCGGTCTCGGCCAGCGCGTCGCCCCCGGAGAGCAGCTCCGCGCGCACGGCCTGCCTGCGCTCCGGTCCCCAGAATCGCTCCCAGCGCTTCTGCCCGTCCTGGCACGGCTGTGGCTCTCCCCATCCTCCGCCCACCACGCCACCCACCACGAGCAGCCCCGCCGCGGCCGCCACTGCCAGGGGGATGCGCCAGGTGGAGAGCGGCTCACGCGCCAGCGCCGCGAGCAGCTCGCGCATCGAGGCGAAGCGCTCCTCCGGAGTGGGAGAGAGGCCGCGCTGGAGCACGCGGCGGATGCGCGCGGGAACCCGGGGGTGGCGCGGCAGGGGAAGGGTAGCGGGACGCTGGCCGCAGAGCGCCTCGTGGAGCGCGACGCAGAAGCTGTACTGGTCGGTGCGCGCGTCCACCTCGCCGCCCTCGAGCTGCTCGGGGGCCATGTACGCGGGAGTGCCCGCCCGCGAGCCCCTCCACGTCGTCCTGGAGGACAGAGAGGAGGGGAGGGCGCCTGGCGCTCCCGCGGCCTCGGGCAACGTGTCCGGGCCCTCCATCAGCCGGGCCAGTCCGAAGTCCGTCACCTGCACCCGCCCGTCCCGGCGGATGAGGACGTTGGAGGGCTTGAAGTCCCGGTGGACGATGCCCGCCGCGTGCGCCGCGTGCAGGCCCTCGCCGGCGGCGAGAAACACCTCCAGCACCTCGCGCCGGGGGCGGGGCCGCTCGCGCAGCCAGCTCTCCAGCGTGCCGCCGTCGGCGAACTCGAGGGCGAGGAACAGCTGCTCGCCGATCACCCGGGCTTCGTAGAGCGTCACCACGTTGGGGTGGGAGAGCCGAGCCAGGGCCTGGGCCTCGGTGAGCAGCCACCGGCGCCGCGCCTCGGGCGAGCCCTCGAGCTGCCGCGGCCCCTTGAGCAGCTTCAGGGCCAGCTTGCGGTCCAGCGCCGGGTCGAACGCGGCATACACCACGCCCATGCCCCCCGCGCCGAGCTCTCCCAGGATGAAGTAGCGATCCAGCCGGGCGCCTGGGACGAGCGGAGGCAGCTCGCCCTCCTGCTTCGGCGGCATCTCCAGGGACTCGGCCCGGGCCAGCTCTCCGACGAGGCGTTGACACAGCGCGCAGTCGTCCAGGTGCGAGTGGAGCCCCTCGGCGCGCGCCTCGGGCAGCGCGCCCGCCACGAACTCCAGGATGACGTTCTCGTTGGGGCACTCCATCACTTCATGGACGGTCGGAGTTGGCGGTTGTTGCATTCCAGGGTGCCAGAAATCGTCGGCGCAACAAACGCCGGGTGGCCTTGTCCAAAGGCTGGAACGGACTCAGCCGTTCCGCGCGAAGCGGCCGTGGGGCTCATGGGCCGCGCTCATCAAAGGAGAGGTCATGAATCGCCGTTGGGTTTCACTTGCCGTGCTGTTGGGAGCTGTCCTGGTCGGGTGCGGGGGCGTCGAGGCCGAGCCAGAGGTGGTGCCTCCCGTGAGCGTCGCCAGCACCTCCCAGGAGCTGGTCACCTGCTCCGCGAACTGTGTGATGGGGGAGCGCGTCTCCTGTCAGGGCTCGACGTGCTCCGCCACGGATTACAGCCACGTGACGTGTGACGGCGTCACGACCTTCTGCCCCACGTGTGATGACCACCCCTACTGCGAGTTCCTGCACGGGGGCTCCTGCGCTCCGAAGGGCTCCACGATTCCGTGCTGCTTCCTGGGCGGTGGCGGAGAGGGTGGCTGCGTCTGCGGCAATGGCGAGTGGATCTGTACGATTTGACGCAGGCGGTATTTCAGCGGTCCTCTGTCCGAGGTCCCGCGCCGCGGGCGCAAGGTCTGGAGGAGGCCTTGGGCCTGCGGCTGTCTCGGGCGTCATGTTAAGGAGGGGGCCATGCCCCTCTCTCTCGGACACGTCTTGCTTGCGACGCTCGCGCTGGCGGGCTCGAAGTCCAACCCTCCTCGCGGCGCCGCGCCCACGGGCGCGACGGGCCCCGCGCTCTCGCACCTGAAGAGCCGGGACCCCGACGCCTGCGACTGGGTGCGGCAGCCCATCCCCTCGGGAGAGCCGACGACGGTCTTCTCCTTCGACAGGAACTGCGCCTCGGCCGTCGTCTCCTGGAGCCGCGATGGCAAGCAGGGCCTCGTCTTCGTCAGCGGGGATGGCCCGGACGCCAGCTCCATTGCCTGGCGGGTGGATCTGGTGAACCGCACGGGTGCCCCGCTGGAGCTGCGCGGCCTGCCCGAGGAGAAGGGCGCCGCGGACACGGACCTGCCCATGATCGAGCAGCTCACCTTCGATCCCCAGGGCCGCCCGGTGGCGCTGGTCAGCTACACGCCCGCGCTGCAGCCCCCGGAGCCGGGGCCGGACGGCAAGCGGGCCATCTCCTTCCAGGGCGAGCGCTTCCCGGTGGCGGGTGGGCAGGGAGAGCCGACGCTCGTCATGGCCTGGCGGCTCGAAGGGGACACCTGGAAGCGCGTGGAGGTGAAGGCCACCACCTCCGGCGGCTTCGAGTCCCTCAAGCTCTTCCGGACACTGCAGCGCACGGCCTCACAGACGGCGGTGGGCCAGGCCAAGGGCAAGGCGCTGCCTCCCAAGGATCCCGCCCGGAAGGTGCTGAGCGCCGCGTTCCCGGACAAGAAGGACGGCGCAGAGGCGAAGTGGCTGCGGCTGACCACCTCCGGCGGGCCGCTCTACTACCGCCGGGAGCAGGCGGGAGATGGCTTCTCGGACTTCGCCCCCGTGCGCTGGGGCGCCAAGGGCGGCAAGCTGGCGCCGGTGGAGGGCGTCCCGGACGCCAAGGAGACCGCGGTGTCCTTCCAGCTCCAGAAGGATCTGCTGCTGGTCGACGTCGGGACGAGCCCTCGGCCCAAGACGCTGATCCTCGACGCGAAGACGAAGAAGATCCTCCTGGCGCAGGAGGATCTCATCGCCCCCGCCCTCTGGCCTCAGCCGTCCAAGCGCTGAGGCCAAAGGGGCGCCGCTCCTACTTCTTCACCTCGGGGAGCGGCTTCCCGTCGGCGTTGGGGATGCCTTCCAGCCCGAGCAGCGCGGCCAGGGTGGGCGCGATGTCGGCCTGATCCACCGGCGTCTTCACCACCTGCTTGCGGATGCCGGCGCCGTAGAAGGCCAGCGGCACGTGGGCGTCGTAGCGGTGGGGGCTGCCGTGGGTGGAGCCCTCGGCCTTCTCTCCGTACTTGCCCCAGAAGGAGTTCTCCGCGGGCACCAGCAGCACCTCACCCGCGCGATCCGGGTGGAAGGTCAGCCGCGTCGCCGCGAAGTACGGCCGCTCCGGGTTGGTGCCAGCGATGAGCTCCGTGCGGGTGAAGCCGGCGGCGATCTGCGGCACCTTGAGCGCGGCCTCCAGCGCCGTCTTCTCCAGCTCCTCGGGAGCGATCTTCTTCTCCGCGGCGAGCCTGGTGTTCAGGTAGATGCTCGGGTCCTCCAGCGCGTTGACCCACTCACCCGGGCCGTACTTGTCCTGCAGCGCCTTCTGCACGGCGGCCTTCAGCTCCGCCTTCTTGATGCGGCGTACGTCCTTCTTGCCCTCGCCCGCGAGCTTCTCCGGGGCCGGCGCCGCGCCGTGGTCCGCGCTGAACGCGAACACCACGTTCTTCGCGCCGACCTTCTTCTCCAGATGGGTGATGAGCTCGCCGATGGCGCGATCCACGCCCAGGATCGAGTCCTGCACCTCGTGGCTGTGCGGGCCGTACGCGTGGCCGGCGTAGTCCGGCGCGGTGAAGCTCACCGCCAGCAGGTCCGGCGTCGCGTCCTTGCCCAGCTCCTCGGCCTCGATCGCCGCCTTCACGAAGGACAGCTCCCAGTCGGTGGCCAGCGGCGTGGCGGCGAAGGCGACGTAGAAGTCCGGGCCCGGCTTGTCCAGCTTGCCGGTGATCTTGTGCGGGAACGTCTTGCCCAGCCCCTTGTAGTCGCCCTCGTAGGCGGCCTCGTCCGGCCCGGTGTACTTCGCCGCCGGCTGCGAGCGGTCCCACACCTTGCCGAAGTGCGCGTCCATGGGGTTCTTCGCGTTGAACTCCGTCACCCAGGCCGGCAGCTCCTTCTGGAAGAAGGTGGAGGTGGTCATCTTCCCGGTGGCCTCGGCCAGCCAGTAGGCCTTGCCCTCATGGCCCGCCATCAGCACCGCCGCGCGGTCCTTCAGCGCGATGGCCACCACCTTGGAGTCGGGGTTCTTCTTCTTCAGCAAGTCTCCCACCGTCGGAGCCAGCAGGCCCTGCGGCGACGAGTCATCCTCGGGATCGGCCGGGGCCTCGAGCAGCGGGTGGGTCGGATCGAACAGGGTGGTGATGCTCTTGCCCGTGGAGCGATCGAAGTACTTGTTGGAGACGATGCCGTTCTTGTGCGGGTAGACCCCCGTGCCCAGCAGCGCGTGGCCCGGGCCCGTGTACGTGGCCAGCTGCCGGTAGGTGGAGTCGGTGTAGCGCGTGCCGCCGAGGATGCGCTTGATGCCCTTGGGCCCCAGGCGCGGCTCCATCTGGGACAGCACGTCCGCCCCGAGCTGATCCACCACCAGCAGCACCACCAGCTTGGGCGCCGCGGACGGCTTGCCCCCCTTCGCCGGCTTCGCTGGCGCCTGCGCGGTCGCCACCGAGCTCGCGAGCAGTGCCATCCATCCGAGACGTTTCCAGGCCTTCATTGCGTTTCTCCCAACGAGCTACGTGTTGCGTGTTCTCTGCGCCTGGCGCGGGGCCGCGGCGAGCTCCTCGAAGCTCTCCGAGATCGCGCCAATCTCCCGTGACAGCCCGGACAGCTCCGCGGTCACCCGCTGCGAGCTCTCCGCCACCTGTGAGTCCGCCTGCGCCGAGCGCAGGGTGAGCACCTGGAGCTTCACGGCCTCCAGCTTCGCGTGCAGCGCGGACAGCTCCGCGTCCAGCCGGTCCAGGTGGCCTCGGAGCGCGGTCGCGTCCGCGAGCTGTCCCTCCCGGGCCTTCGCCGCGTCGCGGTAGCGCTCGCTGGCGGCGCGATCCGAGCTCTGCTCCGCCAGCAGCTCCAGCCGGGCGTGCTCGGCGCGGAGCTCCTTCTCTCGCGCCTGCGACACGTGCGACTGCAGCTCCTGGTGCCGCGTCACCAGCTCCATGGCCTGCTTGCCAATGCGCTCGAGCTGCGGCGCGGACACCGCCAGCATGGCGCGCGCGGACTCGGGCACCTTGGACAGCTCCGCCGCCAGCTGCTCCTTCGCGTCCCAGATCGTCCGGGCCCGCTCGCGGTGCGCGGCATCCAGCCCCGGAGGCAGCTGCGGCCCCCCGCGGTTGACGATGGCCAGGACGATCGCGGCCAGCGTGCCCAGCCCGAGCACCCACCACTCTCCCGTCCCCGCCGCGGTGACGCCGGCTGTCGCGAGCACTCCCGCGGCGGGAAACAGCCTCTGCCAGGTGGACCCCTTCACGCGTCCCTTAGAAGTACGAGGCGATCTGGTGGTACAGCTTGTCGATGTCCGCGCTGTCTCCGTGGACCATCAGCGCGTTGGAGCGCTCGCTCAGGGTGCGCAGCAGCTCCTCGTCCGCCTCGTTCCCGTACGCGATGGTGAAGACGCGCGTGCCCTCGGTGTCCTCGGGCCGGGGCAGCCGTTCGATGAGGTCCGGCTTGTTCCGCTTGGAGGCGGTGTCCTTGCCATCCGAGAGCACGACGATGCCGTAGCTGCGCGGCTCGGTCTCCGTCTTGCGCGCCTGATCCACCTCGTCGAACGCCATCAGCACCGCGTCATAGAGCGAGGTCTGCCCGTGCGCGTACAGGCCCTGGACCTTCTTCACCAGCGTCTCGCCCGACTGGCGCACCTTGCCGGGGTTGCCCAGCGCGGTCGGCTGCTCGCTGAAGGCGATCACCTGCACCAGGTCATCCGGCTCCATGCGCTGGAGGAACTTCACCGTGCCGGCGCGGGCGGCGTCCATCGGCTTGCCCTCCATCGAGCCGGAGGTATCCAGGACGACCCACACCGCGGCCTTCTTCTTCGTCTCGTGCCACAGCGTGTTGGCGCGCTGGAACAGGTCCTCGCTCAGGTACTCCAGCTCCTTGCGCTCGGCGTTCGGCGACACGCCATGGTCCTCGTCGAACGGCGCGGTCAGCGGCACGTCCTTGAGCGCGGGCCGGAAGCCATACTTCGGGGCCTTGGCCTGCTGCTCGGGCGACACGAGGAAGTCGAGGAACGCCTTCGCGCCCTGCTTCTGATCCTCGGTGACCCAGTCGGCGTCCACGACGCCCGCGGGGTGCGTCTCCCAGTAGGTGCCCTCCTTCGGGTAGAGCGCCACGAGCGGGAAGGGCTTCGTCTTGCACTTGTCGTTGGCCTTCACCACGGAGGACTCGTACACGGTGACGGCGGACAGGTAGGCCGGGCCGCGGTTGCACAGCTTGTCCGTCAGCCAGCTCGAGCTCTCGCCATAGTGGACGATGGAGCGCTCGATGTCCTTGAGCAGCGACACCACCTGCGGATCCTTCATGTCCGCGGAGGTGAGGTTGGCGCTCTTGTTCGCGCCCGCGTAGATCATGCTGATGACGGAGAGCATCGCCGAGTTCGAGTAGTCGGGGTGCGAGTGCCCGAACTTGAAGGCGCCCCACTCCGGGTGGCCCAGCGCGCTCCAGCCCTTGGGGTTGGTCACCACGGAGCGCAGATCCTTCCAGCCGATCTCCTTCTTCGGCCAGCCGAGCGCCTCGGCCATGGGCTTCCAGAGGGCGATGACCAGCGCGGTGTTGACGGTGTCCTTGGCCTCGGGGACGAAGGCGCGCTGCTCGCGCGTCTGCCAGTCCTGGTTGATGAGATCGATCCAGCTCTTGCCGGCCGGCCCCCAGATGGTGGGCTTGGACTTGCCGGCCAGGATGGCGGCGCGGCTCTCGCCCGAGCGCATGTGCTCGGCCTTGACGACCACGACCTTGCCGTTGATCTCGACGCGCTTCTCGTTGAACGTCTTGACGACGTCGTTGACCCACTCCTTCTTGCCATCCGACGAGGCGTAGAGCACGTCGATGGTGGGCTTGTCCGACTTCGGAGTCGCGGTGGGGCTGGGGTCCGCGGCCTTGCCGCTCGGGGTGGGGGTGTCTCCTCCCCTGGAGGGAGACATCTTGCTGTACAGCACGACGCCGCAGACGAGTGCGAAGAGGACGACGACGGCGACGCTGGTTCCTCGATTCATGACGCTCCTTGCTCGGGGCGCACTCTACGGCACTCGGACCCCCGGCAGAAACTCCCACCCTCTCTTCCTGGAGGAGGGAGGGCGGTAGACTGGGACGGTGCCCAAGCCGATCCGATTCCTGCTGCTGGCGCTCTTGATCCTCGTCCCCGTGGCCTGGTGGGGACTGAGCGCCTCAGGGGGGGAGTCGGCTCCCGCGGTGGCTGCGTCCGCTCCGGCTCCTGGCGCCCCTCCGGCCGAGGGGGCTCCGGCCCCGAGCACCATGGTGGCGCCGTCTCCGAGTGAAGGGGGGAGCACCGAGGAGCCGCTGGATGAGGAGCTCCTGGAGGAGCAGAAGGACGGCACCGGTCCCTGCATCGCGGTGGAGGTGACGGCCCGGGGAGCTCCGGTGCCGGGGGCTCACGTGAAGGCGGTCCGGCAGAAGGCCTACGACATCATCGAGCTGCACCCCATCATCGTGGGAGCGGACGGGCGCGGGCAGGGGTGGTGCAAGCCAGGCGAGTATGTCTTCGCGGCCCAGGCCCCGGGGTTCGCTCCCGAGGTGAAGGGGCTCGTGGTCAAGGAGAGCGACACCGCTCCCCGGGTCCAGTTCTCCCTGAAGCCGGGCAAGAGCCTGCGTGGACATGTCCAGGACGCGGACTCGCGGGAGCCGGTCGCGGGGGCCCAGCTCGTCTTCTCGCTCGACGAGGACTCCCACGTGGTCGACGAGGTCACCGCCGTGAGCGATGCCCGGGGAGACTTCCAGGTGGGCGACCTGGGGGAGGGCAGCTACACCATCATCGCCAGGGCGCCAGGCCATGCCATGACCATGGATGGGGCGGAGGTGCCTGCCTCGGGGCCTGTGATCATCTCGATGCGGGGAACGGCCCGGCTCGAGGGCCAGGTCGTCGATGGCCGCGGAGCTCCCGTGGCGGGTGCCACGGTCGAGGCCAGCCCCCAGGAGGCCGTCATGCAGGAGCTGAAGCCGACCCAGACCGATGCGCGGGGGTTCTTCTCCCTCGAGCTCCCGGAAGGCATCTACATCCTCGCGGCGAGGGCCGCGGGCCAGTCGGCGATTCACAGGGGCGCGGTGACGCTCACTCGCGGCGCGCTGGTGGATGGACTCGTCATCCAGCTGCAGCCGGCGGGCATCTTGTCGGGGAAGGTCTTCGTGCGCTCGAGCCAGAAGCCCATCCGCGGGGCGGACGTGAGGATCCGCGACACCGAGTCGGAGTTCAGCGAGCACTTCCAGACGGACGCGCGCGGAGGCTTCCGCGCCGAGCTGCCGCCAGGACGCTACGGACTCTCGGTGTCCAGGGACGGGTACCCCTCCTTCGATCGGGATGGACTGCGGATCCAGGCGGGCCAGGAGCTGGCGCTGGAGGTCCCCCTGGTCCAGGCGTGCTCGGTGGTTGGCAGCGTGAAGGACGGCGCGGGCCACCCCGTGGAAGAGGCCGAGATCACCCTGCGGCGCTTCACCCACGAGGCGGGAGAGCGGGAGGGCTCGGCCGACGAGCTCGCCCACGAGAGCACGGACGAGGAGGGCAACTACAGCGCCATCGAGCTGGAGGCGGGGCGCTACCGGATCGAGGCTCGACTGGCCCGGGGAGGCAGCCCCGTCGTCCGGGAGATCACCCTGGCGGAGGGCGAGGAGGCGCGCGTCGACTTCGTCATCCCGCAGCTTCTGGGCGAGGTGAAGGGCATCGTGCAGCATGTCGGCGGTGGCCCGCTCCTCCAGCAGGTGGATGTCTCCGTGTCCTCCAAGGGGGACGAGCTGGATGTCAATGCCCCCTGGGTGGAGCCGGATGAGACGGGCCACTTCACCGTCAAGCTCCTGCCGGGGCGGTACACGTTCAAGGCCCGGTATCTCGACTTCGAGAAGTCAGGCCCGGCGCAGTCCGTCACCGTCGAGGGTGGGAAGGTCTCCCTGGTGCGTCTCACGGTCTCGGGCGCGCTGGTGGAGACCTCGGGTGTCGTCGTGGACTCGCGAGGTGCGCCTGCCCCCGAGGCCGCGGTCGCCCTCTCGGGTGAGGATGTGCACACGTCGGGAGAGGCCGATGCGCAGGGGCGCTTCGTGCTGACGACGCCCTCCACGAGCGAAGGCACTCTCGCCGTCATCCAGGCGAGGCGCCAGGCCGAGGATGGCGAGGCCCGGGACGTGCGCGTGGGCAGCCGGGGCGTGGTGGTGCGTCTGGAGGCCGAGGCGGCACTGCGGGGCCGCGTCATCCCCACGCGCGGTGCCGCGGTGCAAGGCTTCGAGCTGTACGCCGAGCGGGAGCGCGGCTCCCGGTCCCTCTTCGACCGGGGCGACTCACGTCCCTTCGCGGGGGACTCCTTCGAGCTGCTGGATGTGCCGGCGGGCCTCGTCGAGCTGCGGGTGCGCACCTCCGACGGGCGCAGCGGCAAGGCGCAGGCGCGGCTCGAGCCCGGGCGGACGGCGAGCGTGGAGATCCCCGTGGGAGAGCTCTGCAGGGTCGTCGGCAGGGTCGTTGGTCCTGCAAGCGGTACGGTGCGTCTGGATGAGGGCAAGCCGGGGGTGCGCAGGGAGACTCTGAAGCAGGAGGGGCGCTTCGAGTTCTTCGCCGTCGAGCCCGGAGCGCACGTGCTGTGGCTGGGTCACAAGAAACTCCCCTTCACGCTCCAGCAGGGCGAGACGCTCGATCTGGGAGTGCTCGAGGAGCTGTGAAACAGCAGACATGACACGCGAGCCGTGTCTCGACATGTCTGCCTTCACTCCTGGCTGGGTCATTGGGGACCGCGCTCGATGAGCGAGGCCGGTTTCTGTGCGCGCTGCCTGTTTTTCATTAAGGTCCTGTCTCGGCGCAATAAGCCTGCCTTTACGACAATCCGCAAAAGGCAGGTTCGCGGAATCCCCCACGAAGCAGTCCGTGCGCCAGGAGAAGCGTATGAGAATGAGGAAGTTTGGTCCGATCGTCGCGTGGCTTGCGTGTGCAGCACCCGCGTTCGCGCAGGCTCCCCAGCAAGACAAGACAGTGTGGATCACCATCGGAACGGATGCGCTGCCCACGGTGCGCGAGTCCTTCCGGGCGGATGGCGCGGAGCTGCCGACCCCGCTGCGAGAGAAGGGCGGTGTGGCGGTGCTGCGCATCCGCGAGTCCCAGCTCGAGAGGGTGGCCGAAGCCATCCACGCGAAGCTCAACCGGTGCGCGGGCTTCATCTCTCATGACTCGGAGGCGAAGGCCCTGTCGGAGGTGGAGCGCGCCACCACCGCGGCGCTGCAGCCCGCGCCGGCGGCGATCGCCTACAACATCAACAACGGCCCGTCGGTGAACGCGATGCTGGGCAGCGTGCAGGAGCTCAACATCCGCAACACCATCAACTCGCTGTCGACGAACTGGACGACGCGCCGCTACAACGTGCAGTCGGGCGCGGACGCGGCCACGTGGCTGAAGAACCAGTGGACGACGATCGCCAACGGGCGCACGGACGTCTCGGTGGCGTTCTTCACGCACTCGTGGCTGCAGCCGTCCGTCATCGCCACCATCCAGGGCACCACGCTGCCCAACGAGGTGGTGGTGATCGGCGGCCACCTGGACTCCATCAACGGGAGCAGCTCCACCGCCGCGGCGCCGGGCGCGGATGACGACGCCTCGGGCGTCGCCTCGCTCACCGAGGCCTTCCGGGCGGCCATGGCCAATGGCTACAAGCCGGCGCGCACGGTGAAGTTCATGGCCTATGCCGCCGAGGAGGTGGGCCTGAATGGCTCGACGGCCATCGCCAACTGGCACAAGACCAACCTGGTGAACGTGGTGGGCGTGCTGCAGCTGGACATGACCAACTACAAGGGCTCCACCTACGACTTCGGCATGGTGACGGACAACACCAACGCCTCGCTGAACAGCTTCACCACCAGCCTGATCTCCGCGTACCTGCCGGGGTTGACGTACACCAACATCACCTGCGGCTACGGCTGCTCGGATCACGCCTCGTGGAACAGCGCGGGCTTCCCGGCCACGATGCCCTTCGAGGCGACGATGAGCACGGACAACCCGAACATCCACACCACGGGCGACACCCTGACGTTCATGGGCGGCACGGCGACCAACTCGGTGAAGTTCGCCAAGCTGGCGGTGGCCTTCCTGGGCGAGGTGGCCAAGGGCGCGACGACGGGCAACACCCCGCCGCCGACGGGTGGCGGCACCACCATTCCCACCGCGACCTTCGACGCGACGCTGAAGGCGCCCAAGTGCGGCGCCGCGGGCATCGGCTGTGACTCGGGCACGCTGCTCAACGGCCGCGCGAACCTGGGGCCCGAGGTGAACAAGCCCAACACCATCAACGCGAGCTGCCAGGACGGCACCTCGGGCAGCTACCACTCGGACGAGTCGATCGACCGCCTGAAGGTGAGCACGACGGCCGGGACGAACCTGGCCGCGGGCAAGCAGGTGACGATCGAGGCCACGGTGTGGGCCTACTCCTCCACCGCGGACAAGCTGGACCTGTACTACGCGGCGAACGCCAACAGCCCGACGTGGACGCTCATCGGCACGTACAGCCCGGGCGGCACGGGCGCGAGGACGATCACCGCCACGTACACGCTGCCCACCGGGAGCCTGCAGGCCATTCGCGCCAACTTCCGCTACAACAGCACCAGCGCCTCGCCCTGCAGCCCGGGCGGGTATGACGACCACGACGACCTGATCTTCGCGGTGCAGTGAGCCACCTCCTCCCCTGCCTCGGCGAGCGGGGCAGGGTGAGGGCGGGCCAGCATCCTCCAGGTGACAGTGCTCGTCAGGCGATGAAAGCGGGCCCAGGGACTTGAGCGCTGGCCCGGCCCGGAGCAGGGTCCGGGGGCTCGGCACCCCCGCCCACGAAGGTCCTGGCGGATCCTCGCCTGACCGGTCCGCAGATGATGCCCTTCGACAGCAAGCGGATGATCTACGGCGGCTTCAAGTCGCTGGTGACGCTCTGAGCGTCCTTCCGCGTCACATGAAGAGGGCAGCCAGTGCGCGAAAGCCGCGCGGGCTGGCTGCCCTCGGGAACTGCCGGGTTTGATGGGTTGGAGTCGTGCGGGCGGGACTACCACCACTGGTACAGGTCGGTGGTGGCGCTGCCGGTGCCCATGACGCCCGCGGTCACGAAGGCCTGGCCGTTGGGCAGCATCGTGGCGCCGAACATGGAGTGGGCGGCGGAGGCCGTCCCCGCGCTAGACCAGGCATCCTGCACCGGGTCGTACGACTCGGCGGTCGCGGTGGCGCCAGAGGTCGAGCCGCCACCGATCACCAGGGCGTGGCCATTGCCCTGGAGCAGGAAGGCGAAGTTGCGGCGCGGCATGAGCAGGCTCGCGGCCGGCGCCCAGGTGTTGGTGGCCGGATCGTAGAGGTCCGCGCTCGACAGGGTGATGGAGTTGTCCTTCATGCCGCCGGCCACCAGCACCTTGCCGTTGGTGAGCAGCAGGGCCTGGTGCCACTGGCGGGGAGACCGCATGGAGCCGGCCGAGACCCACGTGTTGGACACCGGATCGTAGAGCTCCGCGCTGCTCACGAAGTTGAGGCCGTCGAAGCCGCCGGTGGCCAGCACCTTGCCGTTGCCCAGGAGCGTCAGGGTGAGGCGCTCGCGCCGGGAGAGCATCGACGCCACGGGCGCCCAGGTGTTGGTGTTGGGGTCATACAGCTCGGCCCGCTGGGTGGCGGAGCCATTCCAGCCTCCGGCGACCAGGACCTTGCCGTTCCACAGGCGCACCGCGCCGCCCAGGTGGTGGGGGACGCTCATGGAGGCCGCCGCCGACCAGGTGTCGGTGCTCGGATCGTAGAGGTCCACGGTCGCCAGGGGCGAGGAGCCATTGCTCGCGCCGCCTCCGACCAGGACCTTGCCGTTGCCGAGCAGGACGCTGAAGTGATGGATGCGCGCCGTGGGCATGGGCGACGCCGTCGTCCAGGTGTTGCTGCTGGGATTGTAGAGCTGCGCCGTGTTGAGCGGGGTGTAGCCGTCGATGGAGCCGCCCGTCACCAGCACCTTGCCGCTGGGGAGCACCACGGCCGAGTGGTAGCTGCGCATGGCGCCCATGGAGGCACCGGTGCTCCAGCTCGCGGCGTCCGCACGCGAGGACAGCAGACCGATGCAGAGCATCGCGACCAACGAGAAACCACCCAGCACACGTCGATTCAACATGAGAGACATCTCCTGATGGCAGAGGACCCACGGGTCGGGGTCTGGCCTCGCCTGGAGCAAGCGACACGCCAGCCCACGCGGCGGGGCAACCCCTTGGATTCCGAGGGAGAGCGCCTCGCGGGTGTATCAGCGGGAGCGGGCCGGGGCCGGTACACCCCTGGACCACGGGTACACCTGGTACACCGGTGCGCCGTCAGGAGCGGAAGGAGTCCGGCTCCAGCCCGTGCCGCTTGAAGAGCCGGTGCACCTGCGCGCGTGACGTCTCCAGCGCCTGGGCGATGCGGCTGACGTTGCCCTGATGCTCTCGGAGGAGCGCGAGCAGCCGGTCCCGCTCCGCGTCCGGGGGGGCCGGCTCGGGTGGGGTGGGCCCGGGCTTCGGCTTGGACGGCTCCGCCCGAAGCTCCGGGGGCAGGTGCTCCAGGTCGATGCGCTCCGGCGAGAGCGCCACGGCCAGGGCCAGGACGTGCTCGAGCTCGCGCACGTTGCGTGGCCAGTCGTACCGGAAGAGGGCTCGCGCGGCCTTCTGGGTCAGGGACGGTACCGGGGCCCCGGGGGGCACGGCTCGACGCAGCAGGAGCGAGACGAGCAGCCCCAGATCCTCGCGCCGCTCGCGCAGGGGAGGCAGCCGCAGCCGGAGCCCCGACAGCCGCGCGAGCAGATCGCTCCGGAACGAGCCCTCGCGCACCTGCTGCTCGAGGTCCCGGTTCGTCGCGGCGAGCAGCCGGAGGTCCACCTTGATGGGACGCGTCCCTCCGACGGGGAGCACCTCGCTCTCCTGGAGCACGCGCAGGAGCGAGGCCTGGGACTCCAGCGGGAGCTCGCCAATCTCATCGAGGAACAGCGTGCCGCCGTCGGCGCTCCTCACGAGCCCTGGGCGCTCCTCGTTGGCGCCCGAGAAGGCGCCCTTCCGGTAGCCGAACAGCTCGGACTGCACGAGCGTCTCGGGCAGGGCCCCACAGTTGACGGCCACGAACTCGCCGGCCCTCCCCGCGAGCCGGTGATAGGCGCGCGCGAGCAGCTCCTTGCCCGTGCCCGTCTCTCCCTCCACCACCACGGGGACGGGTGTCCGGGCCACCCGCGCCAGCTTCGCCAGCTCCCCTGCGAGCCCCGGGTTCAGCGTGGCGAACCCGGGCACGGGCGCGTGCTGCTCCCGTGGCTCCTCGTCGTCGGGCAGCGCCGGCCCCGCGAAGGCTGCCTCGCGGAACAGCAGGAAGGTGTGGCCGAGCTCGATCAGATCGCCATCCGCGAGCCAGGCGCGCGCGCACGGCTCGCCATTCACCTGGAGCCCGTTCTTCGAGCCCGCGTCCTCGAGCATCCACTGCGCGCCCGCGCGCACGAACCGGGCGTGCTCCTTGGACATCCAGCGGTCCGGCAGGCGGAGGTGAAGTCGCCGGCGACCCGCCTGCTCCTGCCGGCTCCACCCGCGAGGCTCGCCTCGGCCCAGCACGAGCTCGTCGAGCGTGTCCAGCCAGTGGAGGCTCGGGTACTCCAGGGGATGCTCGCACGCGAGCGCGACGAGGAGGAACTGCCTCGGGCGAGCCGCGGGAGCCCAGGACTCCTCATCACGATTGGACAGCGTTTCGTCGTCCGGAGACACGGCTGGGGCACCCGACCAGGTGGCTTGCTGGACTATATGGCGACGCGTCGGATTCGACACGTCGCCGCTTCTTCCGCGCCACCCGGGCAGGGCGGGCCTTCCTGCAAGCTCCTGTTGTTCCCCGAGCCAGGGCGCTGGCCTGTTTCCTGCCTATGGCTGGAGCCGCGGCGCTGCCAGGGTCATGACGCAGCGACACGGATGGAAGCACATGCTCCCGGATTCCTCCTCGGCGACGAGGAGCCACACGCTCGAAGCCACCGAGTCCCGTTCACCCCAGGTCAGACCTCCTCGAGGGGCGGGAGTTGTTCCCACCCGGGTCTTCGAGGACGACGAGCTGGTCGCCTTCCGCTACCGCATCCGAGGCCTGCTCGGGCGCGGCGGCATGGGCGAGGTCTACGAGGCGGAGGATCTCGAGCTGCGCGAGCGCGTCGCCCTCAAGGTCCTCCGCCGGGAGCTGGCCGAGCGCCCCGGCGCCCTGGAGCAGCTCAAGCGCGAGATTGCCCTGGCGCGCAAGGTGTCCCATCCCAACGTCTGCCGGCTCTTCGACGTGGGCTTCCACCTTCGCTCGGGCGCGGGAGGCTCGGAGCGCATCTGCTTCCTGACCATGGAGCTGCTCCAGGGCGAGCCCCTGTCCGCCGTGCTGCGGAGCAGGGGACGGCTCGCACCGGACGAGGTGCTCCCGCTGGCGCGGCAGCTGGCCGAGGGGCTCGGCGCCGCGCACGAGGCCGGCATCATCCACCGCGATCTCAAGAGCGCCAACGTGCTCCTGGTGCGTGCGCCCACGGGGGCAACGCCGCGCGCGGTCATCACCGACTTCGGTCTGGCCCGTGTGGTGGGTGAGGGCTCGGTGGAGCCGGTGGACTCGAGCGCGCGCCTCGTCGGCACTCCCGCATACATGGCGCCGGAGCAGCTCGAGGGAGGGGCCGTCACGCCAGGGACCGATCTCTATGCCCTGGGCGTCATCCTGTTCGAGCTGCTCACTGGCAGCCGTCCCTTCCAGGGCGAGGATGCGCGCGACACGGCCCTTGAGCGGCTGCGCCGGCCAGCGCCCTCTCCGAGGAGGTTCCGTCCCGAGCTGGAGGGCCGCTGGGAGGCCCTCATCCTGCGCTGCCTCGAGCGCCGGCCCGAGCGTCGCTTCGCGGATGCACGCGCGGTGCTCTCCGCGCTCCCTGCTCCGAGGAGGGTTCGCCAGCCCTCGAGGCCGGGTGCCAGGCCGCTTGCGAGCCTGCTCGCGGTCATGATGGGGGGCCTGCTGGCGGGAGCTCGCATCCCACCGCCTCCCCCCGTTCCGCCCCTGGAGAAGCCGGTGCCCGCGCTTCGCTCCCTGGCGCTGCTGGGCTTCGAGGACCGCACGGGGCGTCCGGACACCGCCTGGCTCTCCCGCCAGCTCACCCAGGCGCTGGGAGTAGAGCTGAGGGCCGGTGTGCCGTCGTTCCTGCTCTCCAGCCGGATCGAAGTCGCGAAGACAGCCCTCGGGATGAAGGACGCCGACCCGCTGACGCCCGACACCCTGGCGCGGCTGCGTGGACTCCTCGGATGCGACGTCGTGGTGCAGGGGGCCTATACCGTCAGGGAGGCCGCGGGCTCCGAGTTCCTGCACCTGGAGCTCCGCGTCCTGGACACCTCCACGGGAGAGCCCCTGGCGCTCGTGGAGGAGAGCGGTCCTCTGCGCGGTCTGCTCCCGGTGGTCTCCCGGGCAGGTGAGCGCATCCGTCAGGTGATGGGCGTCTGGGGCATGTCTCCGCTCTCGACGCTGGAGCGTGTGCTGCCCTCCAGCCTGGAGGCCCTGCGGCTCAATAACGAGGCCATGGAGAAGCTCCATCAGCGCGATCCCGCTGCCGCCGAGAAGCTCTTCGAGCAGGTGACTGCGCTCGAGCCCGCTCCGTCCGGTCCGCGCTCCTCGCTGGCCGTTGCCCTGGTCGCCAGGGGTGACCGCGGCCGTGGCAGGGAGCTCCTGGGGAAGGTGCTCACCCACGGGGAATTTCTGCCGCCTTCGGATCGGCTCAGCCTCGAGGCCCTCTACACGGCCTACGCGCCGGACTGGCAGGGCGCCTCGGAGCGGTACCGCCAGCTCCTCGAGCTCCTCCCAGGAGACTTCGAGGTAGGACTGTCGCTCGGGGGCGCCCAGCTCGCGGCCCGCTCCCCGAAGGAGGCGCTCGCCACGGTGGAGCGGTTTCGCGAGCGCTCCCTCCCCACCGTCTTCGCCGTCCTCTTCGACAACCTGGAGGCGAAGGCGGCGCTGAAGGTGGCGGACCTTCCGCGAGCCCAGGCCGCCGCCTCCCGAGCGGCGCTCCAGGCGGAGGCCCTGAGTGACTGGTTCTCCGCCGCCATGAACCGGAGCCTGGAGGCGGACGCACTGCACGCGCAGGGCGCCACGAGCCGAGCACGCGAGGCCCTCCGAGAGGCCGTCCGGCTCTTCCAGCGCGCGGGAGACCGGCACTCGGAGGCCGAGGCCACCCGGAAGCTGGCCCAGATGCTGCCCGCGGAGGATCTGCGCGGAGGCCTCCAGGTCGCTCGAGAGGCGCTGGCCCTCTTCCGGGAGCTGGGGAGTGCGAGCGGGGAGTGCATGACGCTGCTCGATGTCTCCAGCTACCAGCACTCGCTGGGAGAGCTGCGAGGCGCCCTGCGCTCCGCGCGCGAGGCCCTGCCGCTCTGCCAGGGAACGCGCCTGCCCGTCCTGTCGATGTACGCGTGGAACCTCCTGGGCCGGGCACAGCGGAGCCTGGGGGAGCTCCCCGCCGCCGAGGCCTCGTTCCGCGAGCAGCTTCGTCTCGCGCGGGAGCACCAGAACGGGGCGGAGACCACCGCGAGCCTCGCGGAGCTCGTGGACCTGCTCCTGTCGCGCGGAGAGCTCGCGCGGGCCCGAGCGCTCCATGACGAGGCGCAGGCCCTCATCCGGGAGGACGCGCGGAGGGCTCCGGAGGACTTCGCGCTTCTGCGGGCGCGCCTCGCATTCGAGGAAGGGCGCCTCGAGGAGGCGGCGACCCTGGCGGAGGCGGCGGTGACGAGTGTGTCGCAGCTCTCCGTCCCCGCCGTGTACCTGCTGCAGTCCCGGGTGTTCCTGGCCCAGGACCGCTACAAGGAGGCGAGCGCCGCGCTCCTGCTGGCCGGTGAGCCCGCCGTGGCCCAGCTCCGGCTCGAGCTGCGCATCCAGCGGGCGCGGCTGAGTGCCATGCGCGGAGGAGCCCGCGAGCGCGAGGCGGCGTTGGCAAGTCTCCGGGAGATCCTCGCCGAGGCCGAGCGGCTCGGGTGGCACGAGGGGCAGTCCGAGGCCCGTCTGGCGCTCGGGGCGCTCCACCGCGCTCGGTAGGACCGCCAGACGACACAGGGGCCGGCGCGGGAGCTTCCTTGTGGCGAGCGGCGCGCGGGCGCGTTAGGCCGAGGGCCTCGCGGCGCATGCCGTCACACGGAGGGGAATCATGGAGTACCGCAAGCTGGGGCACAGTGGCCTGAAGGTGTCGAGCCTGTGCCTGGGAACGATGACGTTTGGCGAGCCGACCGAGGGCTCGATGATGCACGGGGTGGCCGCCGACCAGAAGACGTCCTTCGCCATCATGGACCGAGCGCTGGAGGCGGGGATCAACTTCTGGGACACGGCCAACGTCTACGGCAACGACGGGCTGACGGAGAAGGTGGTGGGGAGCTGGTTCGCCCAGTCCAAACGGCGCGACGAGGTGGTGCTGGCCACCAAGTTCCGCTTCCGGATGGGCAAGGGCCCCAACGACACGGGCGCCTCGCGCTACCAGATCCGGGCCGCCGTGGAGGGGAGCCTGCGTCGGCTGCAGACCGACCGCATCGATCTGTACCAGGTGCACATGCAGGACATCGACACGCCCGAGGAGGAGACGCTCCGGGCGCTGGAGGATCTGGTGCGCCAGGGCAAGGTGCTCTACATCGGCGCCAGCAACTATGCCGCCTACCGGCTGGTGGACAGCCTGTGGACCAGCAAGACCCAGCACCTGTCGCGCTTCGTGTCGCTGCAGGCCCAGTACAGCCTGGTGGTCCGCGAGCTGGAGCGGGAGCACGTCCCGCTCTGCGAGCAGTTCGGCCTGGGCATCCTGCCGTGGTCCCCGCTGGCCGGTGGCTTCCTGTCGGGCAAGTACCGCAAGGGCCAGCCGCCGCCAGAGGCCTCGCGCCTGGCGAAGTGGAAGGACCGGCTGGCGGGGTTCGACACGCCGCGGAACTGGCGGACGCTGGAGGCGGTGGACGCGGTGGCCGCGGAGCTGAAGGCGTCTCCCTCCCAGGTGTCCCTGGCGTGGCTGCTGCGCAAGCGCGCCGTCACCTCCGTCATCTTCGGCGCGCGCACCGTGGAGCAGCTCGAGGACAACCTCCGGGCCGCCGAGCTGAAGCTGGATGACGCGCAGCTGAAGCGGCTGGACGAGGCGAGCGCCCTGGAGCTGGGTTACCCCTACGACTTCATGCAGCGCATCCAGGGGCGGTGGTAGCCTCCGGCCCGGGAGCCCTCCCATTCACCTTCCGAGCGCCGCGTCGAAGGTGGCGTGCACCTTTGTCACGAGGTGCTCGAAGCGACCGCAGACGCCGTCGGCGCCGCGCACGCAGAGCAGCGGCACGTCGCCGCGGTGGGTGATGAACTGCCCCGGCTCACGAACCTCGGAGGCGAAGCCGAGCTGGAGCGGCAGGCGCCGGAAGTAGACGCTCCAGGCGCTCGGGGGACAGGTAGCAATCGATTGGAATCGACGCGCAGTCGCCATCCATGTCGGGCGTGCCGGCGGCGTCCTGCTCCAGGACCTCTTCCATCAGCCGCACTTGCTCGCCTGGCTTCATCC
Organism: Hyalangium gracile; assembly: GCF_020103725.1. Classification (NCBI taxonomy): domain Bacteria; kingdom Pseudomonadati; phylum Myxococcota; class Myxococcia; order Myxococcales; family Archangiaceae; genus Hyalangium; species Hyalangium gracile. The sequence goes on from NZ_JAHXBG010000034.1 coordinate 67,324, forward strand.
GCCGCGCAGCCTAACCCCTTCAGGGGTGGGTCATGCGCCCACCTCCCCGTGGCGCGGGAGCCCCCCTGTCGGCCGGATTTGTAGCGAACTGGTATGACAAGCATACCAGTCGGTGACGTTCTGGTCCGACACGGGCACCTCCATGGGAGGGGGAGGGGGCGGGGACGCAGGGGCGGTGGGCGCGGCTCACACCGGGGGCAGGGAGTCGGTCCGGCGTCGCTGACGGCTCTACGGCCGCAGCGCAGAGACCAGCTCCCCCGCCGCGAGCCGCTGGACGCGCTCCGCCTCCGTGTGACGGAAGCGGAGCGCATAGCCCTCGCTGCCGTCGGGCAGTGACGGCTCGTCCGAGAGGCCCGCGAAGAAGGTGGGCGCACGGCCCAGCTCCAAGCGCGGCGCCTCCCGGGCGTCCTCCAGGTGGCGAAGCCGCCGCAGGAAGCGGCCCGCGTCCTCGTTCGGAGCCCGGGTGAGGACGGCCACCCGTCCATTCCGGCGACGCACGTGCACCGTTCGGGTGCGCGCCGCCGCGTGCAGACAGGCGAGCTCCCAGAGGGTCGGTCTGGCACCCGTGCCGAAGTAGGCCAGCGCGTCCTTGCTGAAGTGGGCCAGCTCGCCGCGAGACACATCCACGCTGTGGTAGGGGTCGTCGGTCGGTACCTTCACATCCACCCAGCACAGCTTGCGCGCCTCGAGATCGATGACGAGCGGCAGGGAGATCTTCGCGCTGCCCTGCAGATCGAAGCGCTGCTCCACCGTGCTCGCGTCGAAGTGGCGGCCGCCGTTTCCGTCGCGCACCATGAAGCCCGCGAAGGCGTCCTCCATGCGGTCGAAGGGCACGCTGTTGAAGGAGAAGACCACCGGCACCGCGTAGCGCACGCCCCTGGCCAGCAGCGCGGAGGTGTGCACGTCCAGGAACTCGGCGCCTCCGATGGGGGCGGGGCCGGAGGTGACGTCTCCGGAGTGCACGGCGCCGCCGCCCGCCAGGCGCAGGTTCGTGTAGTCACACAGGTCCACGAGCCACCACTTCGCGTCGTAGAGCGCCACCGACAGATCGAGGTCCACCCGCCGCTGCTTCGGCTCCGTCCAGTGCACGAAGAAGCGCAGGTGCTCGCCCTGAGGCAGGTCCAGCACGCTGCCGCGCGGCACCGCCACGAGCGCGCGTGACGCGGTCTTCTCCGCCAGGGGGACGAGCAGATCGGAGAGCGCCTCGTCGAGCAGCGCCTGGGGCAGGGCAGGGAGCCGCTCCGCGCGCCGGAGCAGCTCGCGCTCCAGCGGGCCGACGAGCTGGCCGATGGTGTCTCCGGACAGGAGCGGCCGTCGATCCTCGGTGCCCCAGGCGTGGGTGGCCTCCCCCTTGGGGAAGAAGATTCGCCGGGAGAAGGGCGCGTTCCGGCGGCGCAGGTGCGCGGCGGCGGTGAGGAGGAGCGCGGGCGCGGCTCGCGGTGCCACCGCCTCCAGGCTGGCGGCGAGCTCCCGCTCCTGGGAGGCACCGTCGCCCGCGACGAGCGCCGTGCGAGCCACATGGTCCAGCCTGCGCAGCAGCTCCCCCGGGCGCTGCCGCAGCAACCGCAGCGCCCCGCTCACGTCACGCCGGCCCAGCAGCTCCTCCACCCGCGAGCTCCACGAGCGGAAGCGCAGCGTGACGCCTCCCTCCACGGGCCGCGAGAGGAAGTCGTCGGGATGGGCACGGGCCTGGGCCAGCATTGCCTGCCCGAAGTCCGTCTCCGGCACGAGCACCGTGCCGCGCAATGTGGTGAAGGCGAGCGCGACGTTCGGGTGCTGCCGCCAGCGCTCGAAGACGTGGAGCTGCCCCGACATGGCCTTCCAGAGGCCCGGGTAGCGGTGCACGTCCTCGGTGAGGTTCAGCGGCGGGAGCGCCTCCATGGCCTTCAGCACCGCGCGCCGCATGGGGCGGGGAGGGCTCTCGAGGGGCACCCGGACCGTCAGGTCGGGGTTCCCGCCGGCCCATGCGACGAGCACGCGGAGGAAGTCCGTCGCGGTCTTCAGATGCGAGGCGGCTCCGCTCAGCACGTCGGCCGTGGCCTCGGGCTCCTGCCGCAGCAGGCTGCCGAGGACGTGGGCCATCGTCTCCTTCACGGGGATGCGCGCGGGAAGCCAGCCGAGCACCTTCAGCCGGAAGTGGGAGACGAACGTGCTCACCGAGTCGAGCTCGTCCGGACGAAGGACGGTGGCGCGCGAGAGCAGCCGCTGCATCACCTCCCGCGAGGCGGCCTCGAGGTCCGTGCCGAGCGACAGCCGCGTCATGCGTCCCTCGCGGCGCACATAGAGACGCTGGGTGGACGGGTGGGTCACCGGCTGGAAGTAGGGCTGGCCGGCAGTCACGCGCCGGTGGCAGATGGGACACGCCCCGTACTCGCGTGGGTCGAAGCAGCTCTGGCAGACGACGTGGGCGCACGGGTCGAGCGCCTGCACCGCGGTCACGTTCCCACACTGGATGCAGGGATGCTCGGCCTCCTGGAAGAGCCACACCAGCACGCGCTGCATGTAGAACGAGTGGGTGTCCTCCGGGACGCTGTGGGGGAAGTTCGTGAACAGGGGCACGAAGGGCCGGTTCCTGCCCAGGTGCTCCGCGAGCGTGTCGAAGACGAAGCGGCCCACCTGCGCGAGCGTCTCCGGGGTGAGCGCGGCGAGCGCGTCCTGGAGCGGGCCGGACAGCGTGTAGCCCAGCGCGAGCAGGTCCGTCTCGAGCGCGCGCACGCCCTCGCGTCCGCGGAGGGAGGGAGTGCTGGCGGCGCGGGAGGTGGGGACGAAGACGCGAGACGTCTTGCGCAGCAGCAGGGCCGCGGTGGCGCTCACGGCACCGGGAACGTCGAGCTCGGGCGGAGCCACGAGGCCTCCAGGGAGGGAAAAGGCGGGGCGGAGAGCGGATGCACTACCAGTAGGAGTTGAGAAGGAAGCACACCCAGAGCCGCCCCGCCGACGGACTATAGCAGAGACACGGCGCTTGGAACCGCCAAGGTGGCGTGGCTAGCGTGCGGGCCTCCCCTCCACAGGCAAGGCCCACGCATGCGGATCGTCCTGCTCGCTCTCATCACTCCCACCCTGGCCTCCGCCGCGGGCTTCCAGCGCCTGCATGCCGAGCAGGCCTCGGCGACCAGCTTCCTCAAGAGCAACTGGAACAAGTACGAGGAGAACTACCACCCCAGCTATGTGCTCGATGACGACCCGAAGACGGCGTGGGTGGAGGGCGCCGAGGGCGACGGCATCGGCGAGTCGCTCACCATTCCCCTGTCCAACCTCAAGTCGGCGCGCGCGGTCCGCCTGGTGATCTTCAACGGCTACCAGAAGTCCCAGGGGCTGCTGGCCGCCAACGCCGCTCCCAGGCAGCTGACCATCTCCGTGCGCGGACTGGGGGGCAGCGAGTCGGCGCGGAAGCAGGTGACGCTCGAGCGCAAGCTGGGAGGCCAGTCCTTCGACATCCCCGTGACGGGCTCCGTGGCCGAGGTGGTGCTCACCATCGACAGCGTCCACCCGGGAGCGAAGTACAAGGACACCTGCGTGTCCGACGTCCAGGTCTTCGTCGACAGCGACGTGCCGTACAGCGCCGCCGTCGAGAAGGGCAAGCGCGAGGCGATGCTCCAGTGGAAGAAGGGGCGCCTGGAGGCCGCGAAGTACTTCGCCTCCCTGCCGAAGACCTACCCCTACGCCGCCACGAGCTTCGAGGAGAAGGAGGGCGCAACCGAGCTCGTGGCGAAGCGCTACTCCGGGCTCGTCGACGAGGACAAGGATGGCTATCCCGACAAGGGGGTGCCCGCGAAGGACTTCGTCCCGCTGCTCGGCCAGATCGAGACAGGCAAGGTCGTGGGCTCGCTGGCCAGCACGGATGTGGCCCTGCTCCAGGAGATTCAGAGGCTCTCCAGCGCCCCTCCCAAGGAGGGAAGGTGGTTCTCCCTCGCCAGCAAGGGGCGCACCGTCATGCCGGAGAACTTCCCGATCCCCGAGCTCATGGCTCCCCTGTTCCACCTCGACGACGCGACGCTCTTCGAGGCCAAGGGCCGAGGCAACGTGGTGCCGAAGATCAAGGAACACCCGCAGCGCGGCTACGAGGAGGGCAAGGTGCTCTCGAATCTGCTGCTCCTCGAGGGCTCGACCACCGACGTGAAGAAGGTGTACTTCACCTACACCCACATCATCATCGAGCGTACGTCGACCACCACCACCACGCATGGCATCGCGCTGCTCGAGGGCGGGAAGCTCACACGGCTGGTGACCTTGGAGAGCGTGGAGGACAGGGAGCTCGCCGGGACGGCGACCACCGTGAACGTGACCGTCCCGACGTACACCGGAGGCAAGGTGTCGCGTCTGGAGACCACCCAGCTCGATGACCGCGAGTACGACTTCGACGGACCGGAGGCGGACTCGGGAATCAAGCTGACGAAGACCGCCTTCGAGGCCCAGACGCGCTCATGAGGCGTGAGGTGCTCCTGGCGGCCCTGCTCGCGACCGGGGCAGGCGCCGAGCCGCCCTCTGCGTGGGACTTCGGCCACTTCATGGAGCCGGTCCGCGTCCCCGGAGTGTCGGCGGAGACCTGCGAGCCGTGCCACACGGAGGTGTACGAGGCGTGGAGCCAGTCCCGCCACCGGCGGAGCCTCGACAACCGCGTGTTCCTCGATGGCTTCGCGGCCGAGCCTCACCCGCGCTGCGTGTACTGCCACGCCCCGTTGGAGGAGCAGGCCCGGGCGGCGCTGCGGTGGCGCGCGGCGCTGATCCGTGAGCGCACCCTGGCGTCGGTCCCCGCCGCATCGCTGGCGCATGAGGGCATCACCTGCTCGACGTGCCATGTGCGCCAGGGCGTGGTGCTGACGGCGAACCCCCGGCCCCCGGAGGCCGATCATCCGCTGCGCTCCGAGCCGAGGCTGGCGGAGCCGTCCTTCTGCGCGAGCTGCCACGAGTTCCTCGGCCACGAGGTGGTGGACGGCAAGTCCCGGCTCACCGACGAGAAGATGCAGACCACCTGGAGCGAGTGGCGTGCGTGGACGGCGCGCGGAGGCAAGGGCACCTGCCAGGACTGCCACATGCCCGGCAAGTCCCACGCGTTCCGAGGCGCGTATGATCTGGCCTTCCTTCGTGGCGCGCTGTCGCTGCGCCTCGAGAGCACGGGAGGGCGGCTCGTCGCGGTGGTGGAGTCCCAGGGAGTGGGGCACGCCTTTCCGACGGGGGATGTCTTCCGTCACCTCCAGCTCTGGGCCGATGAGCGGTCCGTGGCGCGCTTCGGGCAGACGTTCGAGCTCCAGGCGCTGGAGGATGGCACCTTCCAGGTGAGGCGGACGGGGAACACGGCCCTTCAGCCCTTCGTGCCCGCGCGCGTGCCTCTGCCAGCGGGCACCCGGCGCGTCCGCGTCACCTACCACTACGCCGAGGAGCGGCACGCACGGCGCGGCACGGTTCCCCGGAACGAGCTCGTCGTGGAGCTGGCGGCACGCGATGTCTCGGGGGGGGCCCCCAGGAATTCAGCGCGCTAGCCCCTGCGCGCTCACCGAGCGATCGCCAGCGCCAGGCAGCCCGTTCACCGGGCAGCGAAGCTGCCGGGCGTTGGCGTTTCCTTCCAGCACCCCCAGTCTTGAAGGAGGAGGTCTATGGCATGGATGCCAACCGGCTCTCTCGAGGACTGGGGTGGTGGAGCGTGGGACTGGGGCTCGCCGAGCTCACCTTCTCGGAACGCCTCTGCCAGCGGCTGGGGTTTCGGGGCCGCATGGAGCTGGTGCGCGCGCATGGCGTGCGAGAGGTCCTCGAGGGAGTGGGTCTGCTGACGCGGCGCGACCCACGTCCCTGGTTGTGGGCACGCCTCGCCGGAGATGTGCTCGACCTCTGCGTGCTGGGCGTCACCCTGCGCCGGGTGGAGGTGCCGATCGCCTGGCGGCTCGCGGGGACCCTCACGGCGGTGGGGCTCACGCTCGTGGACGCCCTGGCCGTGAGGGGGCTGCGCACGCAGCAGCGCGGCGACGTCATTGGCATGGACCTCTCACCCGAGCCCAGGGAGAGCTGGCGCGGCAGCAGCCTCGCGGAGGAGGTGGGCACCCGCGAGCTTCGCTGAGCCGGCTGCCCGGCCAGTTTCCCTCGCTGGTGAAGGGCCTCCTGGGCGAGACTGATGTGCCCTGGCGCTGGGAGTACAATCCGCCTCTCGCGGAGTGCGCGCCGGGAGCCGCCCGCGGAGAGAGGTGCTCGAATGGTGATGCTCCTGCTGATCCTCATCGGACTCATCGCGGTGGCGGGCGGCTTCATCTGCGTGCATGGGGCCGGCGTCTGGAGACAGCGCGCGCGGTGGTTGGCGGAGGCCCCGCTGACACCGATCGCGGCAGCCAGAGAGGGAAAGGTCATCCGAGTCGTGGGGCAGGTGCTCCCCTCGGGAGGCGTGGGGCCGATCAGCGGCCGCGCCGCGGCCATCTGGCGGATCGATCTGTTCGAGTTCATGGGCTCGGAGGGGGCTCGCGCGGCGGACAGCTCTCACGACATCCGCTTCAGCGAGGAGGCGCTGGCCATTGCCGATGGCTCGGGTGCGACGGCGATGCTGAACGCCTCGTCGGCCCACCTCCTTCTCATCGAGCAGCGGGATGTGGCGAGGCTCAGCGCGAGAGGCAGGCCGACTTCACAGGTGGAAGCGCTCTGCCAGCGGCTGGGGCTGGCACTTCACGGAGACCCGCGGCGCTGGCGCGTCGAAGCACAGGAGCGGATCGTCGCGCCGGGCACCTCCGTCCACGCCATCGGCCAGGTTCAGGTCGACGGAGAGACTGTCTGGCTCAAGCCGCCGAAGGACACCCCGGAGTCCTGCTTCGCGACACAGGACCCGCGGGGATTCTCGGCCCAGCACCGCACGCTGATGCTCTTTGGTGCCGCGCTCTTCGTCACCGGAGTGGCGCTCATTCTCCTGGGCGGCGTCATCGGGTTCGAGGATGAAGACCCCCGTGCGGGATTGAGCCTGGCGAGGAGCGTCGAGGAGCCCCTGCCTGGGCACTCTCGAGGCGGGGCCGAGCACCGCCCGCTCTGAAACGCGGAGCGAGCGGCGCTTCACGGCAGTCGGAGACTAGCGGACGCAGACGCAGCGACCGAAGCTGCAGACGGCGGCGTTCGGCTCGCCACAGACCTTGATGCTGTCGCAGTGGTAGTCCCGGACACACTCGGCAAAGCCCTGCTGGGCGTCCGCCTGCGCCGGGGTGAACGCCACACCAAAGCCGAGACCCATGCCCACCGCCAGCGCGGCCATCGTCAGGATGCTCTTCGTCTTCTTCATGGTGTTTCTCCTGGGAACTGCGAGGCAAACCCCATCGCGAGGATGCGAAGGGGGGGGCGCGATTCTAGGGTAGGTTCGTCCCATGCTCATCTCCTTCGAGACGTAAGGGCCGCGATGACGAACACCCACAGAGCCTTCTCTCTCGCCGTGCTGCTGACCCTGCTCGTTGCTCCCGTCGCCTTCGCTCAGCCCTCCGCCACCGATGCAGGCCCGGCAGCCCCCAGCACCGCTGCCCGGCTCGTTGGCGTCTGGGGGGCGGAGCGCCGCTTCGGGCCGGAGGTGCGGGGGACGCTGCTGCTCACCCGGAGCGGTGACCGCTGGGTGGCGCGGCTGGGAGGCTTCGAGGTGTCCGGGACGGCGGAGAAGGGCGCGCTCTCACTCGCCTTTCCGGGAGGCCAGGGCGAGCTGCGCGCGAAGCTGGACACGGACGGAAAAAGCCTTCGCGCCCATTGGATCCAGCCCCAGACGGTGGTGGGGGACACCCGGTATGCCACGCCCATCACCTTCCGGGCGCTGGGCAGGGACGCCTGGAGCGGCGACGTCACCCCCTGGGACGATCGCTTCACGCTGTACTTCGTGGTGCAGCAGCAGCCGGACGGGAGCGTGACGGCGTTCCTCCGGAACCCCGAGCGGCACTTCGGAGCGCGCTTCGCCTTCCAGGTCTCGCGGACGGGCAAGGCCGTGCGCTTCGCCAACACGAAGCAGCCCGACATGTCGTTCGAGGGCACGTATGACGAGGCCTCCGACCGGCTGACGTTGACGATCGCCTTCCTGGGGCCGTTCGAGTTCACCCGCCGAACGCGGGACCAGGCGGTGGGGCTCTACCCGCGCACGCCCTCCGCGGGCCCGTATGCCTACCGCGCGCCGCTCGCTGGTGACGATGGCTGGGCCACCGCGTCGCTCACGGACGTAGGCATGGATCCCAAGCCGATCACCGCGCTGGTCCAGCGCATCCTCGACGTCGAGCCTGGCACCTCGCCGGCGCCCATCGTCCAGGGCCTGTTGATCGCGCGGCACGGCAAGCTGGTGCTGGAGGAGTACTTCTACGGCTTCGAGCGCGAGCGCCCACACGATCTGCGCTCGGCGGGCAAGACGTTCACCTCGGCGCTGGTGGGGCTCGCGCTCGATCGGAAAGCCCCCTTCACGGTCGCCTCGAAGGTCTACCCCCTGTTCCCGGAGTATCGCGCGCTGCCCAACCCGGATCCGCGCAAGGAGCAGCTCACGGTGGAGCACCTGCTGACGATGTCCTCGGGCTTCGCCTGCGATGACGACGACGAGAGCTCGCCTGGAAACGAGGACCGGATGCAGTCCGAGCCGGGCGACTGGTACGCGTACACGCTGGGGCTGCCCATGGCGCGGGTGCCGGGCGAGAGGCCCGTGTACTGCTCCGCGGGGATCAACCTGCTCGCGGGCGTGGTCCGCAACACCCTGCGCATGTGGCTGCCCGAGCTGTTCGACAGCGGGCTGGCCAGGCCGCTGCAGATGCAGCGCTATCACCTGAACCTCTCGCCCACCGGCGAGCTGTACGGGGCCGGCGGCATCTTCCTCCGGCCTCGCGACGCCCTGAAGCTGGGTCAGCTCTACCTGCAGGGCGGGGTGTGGAACGGCAAGCGGGTCATCAGCAAGGACTGGGTGGAGCGCTCCACCGCCTTCCACGTGACGATGGGGCCGGGGCGGACGTACGGCTACACGTGGTGGCGCCAGGAGCTGAAGGTGGGCGACCGCGTCTATGCGGAGTACGAGGCGGGCGGAAACGGCGGCCAGCTCGTGATGGTGGTGCCGGAGCTGGACCTGACCGTGATGTTCGCGGGCGGCAACTACAACCAGGTCTCGGTCTGGCGGAAGTTCCGCGAGGAGTTCCTGCCCCAGTACATCCTCGCGGCCGTGACCGCGCCGCCACCGGCGAAGCAGGGCCGCTGAGCGGGGTGGGGGCAGCAGCGGCTCGGCTCACGAGGTGAGCCGGAACACGTCCGCGAAGACACCGCAGGGGCCGTAGCGGCGCTGAGGGGCGGGATCGTCGTAGACGACCAGGACGCTGTCGGACTCGTCGAAGTAGCTGAAGTTGGCCACGCCCTCCGCATGGTCGAGGCTCCCCGCCTGGGGGATGTCGAAGAGGGGCTCGAGCACTCCGGTCTTCTGGTCGATGACGCTGTCGCCCTCGAGGTCGAGGAAGTTCCGGATCCGGAAGAGGCGGATGGGCGCCTCCACGGGCAGCGTGGGGCCGGCGAGCACCAGCAGGTCCTTCCCCTGCACGCACAGCTCGCGGATGCCGAGCCCGTCCAGGTGGAGGAAGTGCTTGGCGAAGCGGCTGCCCTTCTTGCCGACTCGGGGCTCGAGGTGGCCGCTGCCCACGTCCTTCAGGCGCATGTCCAGCAGCGCCGCGTAGCCTCGCAGCACGGGGCCTCGCAGCCCGAGGAACACCCGGTCCGTGTCCGTGACGACCAGCCCTTCGATGTCCAGGCCGTTGTCCTTGCTCGGGATGGCGAGCACACCCCCGCCTTTTCCCGGCGGCCGCGCGAGGAAGGGACCGAAGTGGGGATCCCGGCGGAGCAGCTCGACCAGGAGGTTCTCCCCCGGCAGGGACCGTGCGCGGTGGTTCTTCGCCTTGCCTCCCGCGGAGCCTCGCTTGCCGCGTGCCTCCATCTCGACGGGCTTCACGCTGGCCGCTGCCCTGGGGCGCTTCTTCGAGCCGTCCTCCTTCAGCTCGGCGGCGAGCTCGCCATTCACGAAGGGGATGCGGGCGAACACGAAGCGCTGGGGCGCATGCTCCACGGTGGCCAGGCGCTCCAGATCCTTCTCCACGGCCTGCCCCTTGGGCTTCTTGCGCTTCGCGCTGTGACTGCCCACGAGCCAGAGGTAGTCCGAGTGCGCGTCCAGCGCCTCGATGTCGATCTCGGCGTCCTTGTCCACCGCGCCGATGAAGTCCCCCACGTGGAAGCGCTTGTGGTCGCCATAGACACGCGGCTCGGAGGGAGTGAGGCGCTCGATCATTCCGGCCTCGTCGGCGGCCACCCAGAGCTTGCCATCCGGGCCGTGCACCGCGGCCGAGAGATCCTCGGGCACATCGGCTGCGTTCGAGTCGAACCGCAGTAACAAGCGTCCCAGGAGCTGGCCGGGTTGCATGCACTTCTTCCTTTCGGAGCGGGCACGAGGCAGACGCTGACGCGCTGGAGGATTCCAGCGCGTGTCCCAAGCGGCCATCAAGAAAGCCCGTGGAGTCGTGCAGGAGACGTTTGGCCTCGGGCCTGCTCTCCCAAGGGGCCGCGCGCATGCGCCTCTGCCGTCTCCGCCGCCGCGTGCGCCTGGCTACGGGGCGGGAGGCGGAGTGTAGGTGCAGGACGTGGCGCGCCACTGCACGTCCGCGAAGATGTTCTCCAGCGCCTGCTGAAGCGCGACCGCGGTATCGGCCGTGTAGTACTGGCCGCCACCCACCGCCGCGGTGTTGCTCAGCAGGTTGCTGTTGATGGTGAAGCCCACCGTATAGATGAGCAGGCTCTGCTCGCCAGCGGTGTTGAAGTCACCGACCTGCTCAGGCGTGCTGACCTGCAGATCCCGCTGGTGGAGCATCTTCGCCACGTCATCCAGGTAGTAGTTGGGATTGTCGTCCGTGACCAGGGCGATGTTGGTGCCGATGTCGCGGGTGGCCGCCGTGCCCGCGCCACACGGCGCGGAGCTCGGGCAGTACGTGGGGCCTCCATTCACCGTTCGAATCCGGCTCGCGAGGGTGCTGGAGAGGCTGTCACTGGTGGGCTCACCGTCGGTGACGATGATGACCGCGTTCGTCTGGCAGCCCCAGCAGACGCTGCGGTGGTCCGAGGTGAGCGAGGTGTTCTTGAATTCGTACGGATAGCTGTAGCTCGAGCCGAAGCCGAACGTGCTCTGGTACACGCTGTTGTCCGAGGAGAAGTAGTAGCCCACGTTGAGCAGCGACTTCGCCAGCGGAGTGCTCGTGGAGAAGCTCATCGCATTCACCTCGTTGATGAGCGCTCCGCGTACGGCGTTGTCGAACGCGGTCGGGTTGCCCAGGATGACCGAGCACGCAGGGGCGTGCGGCATGAGCAGCTCGGAGCCATAGGAATTGGTGGAGAAGATGGTGAGCCCCGCCCGCGTGTTCTGCAGGTACTTGATGCTCTTCTTGAGCGCGGCCTTGGCGGAGACGTACTTGGGCGGGTTGAAGTTGAGGAACCGGCCCCAGAAGATGAAGTCGAGGCTGTTCATGGGAGGTGAGTCACTCCCATAGGCGCCGGGGACCTTGTAGTAGCCCTTGGTGCTCAGGCAGGTGAGGCACCGGTTGTATTCAGTGGCGCCCGTGGTGTTCCAGTTGGCAACCTGCGACTGACAGGACTGCTCCTTCGAGTCCCACTGCCAGGTGGGCTCGCTGCTGTCGCCCCAGTACATGTACGCGTAGAACTTGTCGTCCTTGAACAGGTTGGGGAACCCCGTGTCCGAGCCCAGGCCCGTGCCACTATCCGGCACCGGGTACACCGTGGCCGGGTTCCAGTTACCCAGCGCCTGCGTCAGGTCCAGCGATGGGTTGACGCACCCGTTCGTCGTCTCATTGAAGAAGGCGCTGTGCAGGCCCTTCTTGACCTGCGGCAGCTCCCTCATCGAGCCGGAGGTGTCCATCAGGAAGTGGATGTTGGGGGGCGCGACCTGCTGCGCGGACGCGGGGACAGCAGCACCGAGCAACAGCAGCCCGAGGCCGAGACGGCGGGTGATGGAGTTCATGGGGCTCCTCATGAAGGGGCAAGTCTGTCCGTCTATGCCTGATTTGCATGGATGGCAAGGTCTCCCACTCTGAGTGAAGTCGCTGGAAGAGGGCGCAGGTAACAAATCGCCGCGTGCGCGTTTTTTTTCCGGCTGCCGCGCAAGGCCCGGCCATGCAGGCCGGCTCCGCCAGGCAGATTCTCGAGACTTCAGGGAGAGACCATCGTGAAGCAGATGAAGAAGTTCCTGTGGCCCTTGCTGCTGCTGTCCAGCGGCTGTCTGGATTCCATGCCGGAGGAGGAGTCGCTGGCGCAGGCCTCGGCGTCCCTGACGGGCAGCGAGGCCCTGGCGGCGCAGGAGGACGTTCCTCCGCGCGCGGATCCCCGCAGCACGGTGATGGCCTCGGACGACGAAGCGTGGCGAATGATCGAGGAGGCGGGCAGGACCGCCACCATCGGCCTCAAGGCCCCGGGCGCCCGCCGAGGCATCTGGCGCGGCAAGAAGCTCGTCCAGCCCATGCAGGTGTCGCAGGCGCGCCAGGGCATCCTGTCCCAGAAGGGCATCAAGCTGCTGAGCGAGGACGATCAGCTGCCTCGCCTCACCGTGGAGATCGCGGACCGCGAGACCCTGGAGCGCGTGCGGCGCCTGCCGTTCGTCGACTACGTGGAGCCGGCCCGCTTCCAGGTGACGCTCATGGACTCGCTCTCGGGCTGTAACAACAACTCGACCGGCGGCACCCCGTACACCCTGGCCACGACCACCGATCCGGTGTCCGGCGACATCATCCCGTGGAACTACGATCGCCTCGAGATCCAGCGCGCGTGGGCCCGCGGGGCGCAGGGCCAGGGCACGACCGTGGGCGTCGTGGACACGGGCCTCTTCATGGAGCAGAGCCAGCTCTGGTACCCCAACTTCCAGGGCGGGTGGAGCACCGGGCGCGATCAGGCCTACTTCGCTCATTACCCCACGAGCTATTACGACACCTGCAACCATGGAACGCGCATGGCCGGCGTCGTCGCGGCCCCCCGGGATGGCGTCAACATCATGGGCGTGGCCTACAGGGCCAACCTCCGGGTGTCGCGGGCCGTCGATGACGTCTATATCGGAGGCATCATCGGCGCGCCGGTGGACCCCATCGTCCGGGGCATCCGCAGCGTCGCCGAGTCGGGCGCGCGGGCCATCGCCATGGCGTGGGGGCAGGCGACCTGGAGCGAGGCCATCTCGGATGAGATCCAGGGGCACTACTACAACCGGGACATCCTCTTCTTCGGGGCCGCGGGAACGTCCGTCTGTCCGTTCACGGGCATCTTCCCGGGGGACATGGGCGAGGTGATCTCCGTGACCGGCCTGAAGGAGGACAACACGGTCCACGAGACGGCCTGCGGTTTCGACACCACCGACATCGGCGCCGTCATCGGCGAGACGCCGAGCACGGGCAAGCTCCCCGGCACCGTGGTGCACTTCGGTGGCAGCTCGAATGCGACGGCGCTCCTCACCGGAGTCGCCGGGCTCGTGTGGTCGAAGTACCCGCACCTCAACCGGGATCAGGTGCGCGACCGGCTCTTCCGGTCCACCTTGCAGGGCTACAACCCGCAGGGCAAGACGGGGTGGGGACGTGTGAACGCCTTCCGCGCGGTTGGTGGCTTCTACTCGCTGTACGTCGAGCCGAACAACTGGCAGCCCCAGCCGGGCCAGTCCGTCACCCTCACGGCCATCACCAAGGGAGACGGCCCGTTCACCTATCAGTGGAGCACGGGCGGCACCGGTTCCTCCACGTCGGTGACCTGCTCCTATCAGGGGCAGATCATCAGTGTGAACGTGACGGTTCGCGATCTCACGGACGGGACGACGCGCAACAGCGGTACGGCGGTCGAGTGCGGCATCGATCCGTGCGACGCCGATCCGTCGCTGTGCGAGCCGGACCCCTGCGACATCAAGCCCTGGCTGTGTGACTAGCCAGGCACCGCTCTCCTCGCGAGCTCCTCGGAGAGCTCGATCTCGTCCGTCACATCCCGATAGACGGTGACCTGGCCGAAGTTGCCATCGGCGAACGCCACCGGCCGAGAGCTCCAGCGGACCACGCGCCGCCGGAACTGCTGGAGCTCGAAGTCCTCTCGCCCCACATAGGGGCCGTCCGCGGGGATGCGCACCCTCCGCATGAAGTCCATGGGGTCCTTGAAGCGCTCCGCGAAGGCGCGGATGAACTCGTCGCGGTGCAGGCCGATCAGCTCGGACACGGTGCGATCCGCCAGCAGGGCCATGAACTCGTTGGCGTAGAGGATGATGCGCCGGTGATCGAAGAGCATCACCGCGTCATCCAGGCCATCGAGCGTGGTCGCCAGGATGTCGGCTTTCAGGCGCGCGATGGAGTGGGCCTTGCGCTCCGCATCCAGCGAGCGCTGGCTCTTCCGGAGCTGGGTGCCGAGCTCGAGCTCGCCGGCCACCCGGCGCGCCAGGGCCATCAGCGCATCCACCTGCTCGGCGGTGATGGACAGCGGCTTCTTGTCGAGGATGCACAGCGTCCCCAGCACCGTGCCCTGGCGGGTGACGAGGGGGGCGCCCGCGTATGAGCGGAACACGCCCTCACGCACCAGCCGGTTGGTGCTGAACACGGGGTGGGTGGCGGCATCCGGGACCACCAGGGGCTCGGCCTTCTCCGCCTCCACCACATGGGCGCAGAGCGCCACTTCGCGCTCGGTGCCGCGCTCTTCCAACAGCTTGCCGCCGAGCCCCGTATGCGCCTTGAACCACTGCCGGTCCTCGAGCACCAGCGACAGGAGGGCGATGGGCACGTTGAAGGTCTGCGCCGTCTCCCGCACGAGGTTCTGGAGCGCCTCATCTGGCGGCCCATCATCGACGAGGTGCAGGCTGGCGAGCTTCGCCAGCCGCTCCCGCTCTCGGGCGAGGGCCGCGGCGCTCTCGGAGGAGAGGCTGACGCTGGGGGCCGCCTGGAGACGCGGGGGCAGGAGGGGAGTCTCGGGTGAAGGCGAGGGCGCGGAACGCTCGTGGAGAGCAGCGGCGGCGGTCGCCTGGGGCAGCGTGCGTCCGAGCGCGCGGAAGAGGGTCCGGCGGAAGGACTCGAAGGGGGCGCCCTTGGCGAGGATCTCCTGGATGCCCAGCAGGTCCTTCCTCTCGAGCGCCGCGTTGCGCATCTTCACGAAGGAGGAGACCACGATGATCCGTGGGCTGGACGAGCGCTTGCGCAGATCGCGAATCAGCTCGAAGCCGTCGACGCCCGCCAGGGACAGCTCGGTGATCAGGACAGCGGGGTCCTCCGTGCGCTGCTGGAGCGTGGTCTTCGCGGCCTTGCCGTCTTGAACGACGACGGGATCGAGGCCCGCCTCCACCAGCAAGTTCTGGAACTTCGAGGCACAGGCGGCATTCGGCTCGACGATCAATCCCCAGGGCATGGGGAGCTTCCCTAGTGGCAATGCCCCTGGAACTCAACCCGAGGGAGTTCTTTTCTCGTGGGTTTGTGCTCGACAGTGGTCATCGGGAGGACGCTGGAAGCGGTCATTCCTGCTGGCACCCGACGACGACAGCGTCAGGGTGGCTCGCTTGCCGAGGGACCGATGCTGGTGCTGAGATGCCGACCATGAGGAGGACCTTGGAGGCGGTCGTCGTGGTGGCGTTGGCCGTGGCGATCGCAGCGGCGGTGCTGTTCTCCGTGCGGTGGTGGTACACCCACCGCGTTCCCACTGAAGTGCATGTGCTCGTGCCCGAGGGCAGGCGCGTCATGCTGCGCGCCGGCAACCTCGAGGCTGCTGGCTCGATGGGACATCTGACGCTCGAGCTGCCACCGGGCTTGCACGAGGTCGAGCTGCTCGAGAACGGGCGCACGCTTCGACGAGTCGAGCTGCAGGCGCCGACGAAGACCCACCGGGTCCTCCTGCCGGTGGGCCGCCAGTGCTTCGCGCTGTATCCGCGAGAGTCGATGCAGCCGCTTCAGGTCCTGGAGTCGGAAGACCCGGTCGATCTCGAGGTCGACCTCGTCTTCAACGAGTCCGAGCGTCCGGCGCTCGATTCCGAGCGGAGGCCCGGCCAGCCCGCGTACGAGACCGAGAAGCGCACCTGGCTGCTGGTGAAGCCAGCGCGGTGTGGCGCTCCAGGCCGCTGAGCCATCGAGCCGCGGCCCGCGTCATGGCCCGCCGCGCTCGAGCCCCGGGATGGTCGCGGCGGCGGCGACGAGGTGGTCGACGAGCAGGCGCAGCCGGGTGGTGGCTCGCGCGCCGCGCACGGTGAGCAGGTGGATCGGCAGGGTCGCCAGTGGGTGGTCCGACAGGACGACGGCCAGCTCGCCGCGCTCGACGAGGTCGGCCACCAGCCACCAGTGGGCCACCGCCAGCCCGCGCCCGGCGAGCAGCGCCTCGCGGATCGCCAGCCCATGGTTGACCTCGAAGTCGCCTTGCAGCCGGACGTTCACCGTGCCGCCGCCCGGGGCGGTGAACGCCAGCCGTGCGATGTCGGGTCGGCCCGCGAAGCGGATGGCGTTGTGGCGGGTAAGCTCCTCGGGCTGGCGCGGCGTGCCATGGCGCGCCAGATAGGCTGGCGCGGCGACGACGACACGTCGCGCATCTCCGAGCTTGCGCGCCACCAGGGCGCTGTCGTGCAGGGTACCGATGCGGATCGCCAGGTCGAAGCCGTCGCGCACGAGGTCGGCGCGCTCCTCGGTGAGGCTGAGATCGATGCTCACGCCCGGATGCTTCGCCTGGAAGGCCAGCAGCCACCGGGTGACATGCAGGATGCCGAAGGCGGATGAACAGGTGACACGCAGCCGTCCCGCCGCCGTGCCGATGGCGGCCCGGGCCGCCTCGCCAGCGCGGTCGACGAGCTCGAGGATGCGCAGGGCTTCCTCGTAGTAGCGGGTGCCTGCCTCGGTGAGCGCGCTGTGTCGTGTCGTCCGGTGGAGCAGCGGAGTCCCCACGCTGGCCTCGAGCGCGCGCAGGTGGCGGCTGATCGTCGATTGGCCGACGCCGAGCTCCCGCGCGACGGCGCTGAGGCTGCCACGCTCGACGACACGGACGAAGGTTTGCAGATGCTGGAGGGCGGCGGTCATCTATCCCTTTTCCGGCAGACCATCATGCGTCTCTTGCGAGTACCGGCAAAATCGCCTCCGGTCTACCTCAAGACGGTCTACCCACCGAAGGAGGCCGCCCATGAACACGCTCATCGTCCTTGCACACCCGGATTCCCGCTCGCTCAATGCCTCGTTGGCACGCCACGCGGCGGCGACGCTCGAGCGGGCCGGTCACTCGGTGCAGCTCATCGATCTCTACCGCGCCGGCTGGTCGGCGGTGTTCGACCGCGGCGACTTCCTGCAACTGGCCGAGGACGAGCGGCTGCGCCCCGTCGAGGCGTCGCGCGTGGCCTACGCGACCGGCCGCCAGGCCCCGGAGCTCGTCGCGGAGCAGGACCGGCTGCGCTGGGCGGACCTGCTCATCCTCCAGTTCCCGCTGTGGTGGTTCTCCATGCCGGCGATCCTCAAGGGCTGGTTCGAGCGCGTCTATGCGTATGGCTTCGGCTATGGGGTCGGCGAGCACTCCGAGACGCACTGGGGCGACCGCTACGGAGAGGGCATGCTGGCCGGCAAGCGGGCGATGCTGAGTGTCACGGTGGGGGGCTGGGCCTCGCACTACGGGCCGCGCGGCGTCAACGGGCCCATGGAGGACCTGCTGTTCCCCATCAACCATGGGATGTTGTTCTTCCCCGGCTTCGACGTGCTGCGGCCCTTCCTCGTCTACCGGGCCGACAAGCTCGATGCGGCCGGGTTCGAGGTGGCCGCCTCGGCGCTGGAGCGGAGGCTGGCGACGATCATGAGCGAGCCGCCCATTCCCTATCGGCGCCAGAACCACGGCGATTACCACATCCCGTCGCTCGAGCTTCGCGCGGACCTGGGCAAGGAGCGCTCGGGCTTCGCCCTGCATGTCGACGACGCGACCTGAGGGATGAGCGTCACCGGTTTTGACGCGAAGTGAGTCCCTGGCTCATCATCCGCGAGCCTCCGATGAGCCGAGACTGCTACGAACTCATTGCCTGTCGGGTCGTCCTCTGCGCCATGGCCGTCTCGCTCGCGTTCCCTGGCGCGGCCCTCGCGGGCGGTGGCCGCTTGGAGCCGGAGCCGCCCCTGCTGCTGCAGCGGGAGAAAGGCCTCGTGGCCATCCGGAGTGTCACCGGCGAGGTCCAGACGCGGCTGAAGAAGGTTCACCGCTACAGCTATGAGCCCTACCGGATCCT
The DNA here is from genome assembly GCF_020103725.1 of Hyalangium gracile. NCBI lineage: Bacteria > Pseudomonadati > Myxococcota > Myxococcia > Myxococcales > Archangiaceae > Hyalangium > Hyalangium gracile. The sequence continues at coordinate 85,511 of NZ_JAHXBG010000034.1, forward strand.
GGCGCTGACCGTGGAGCTGGAGAACGAGCTCTCCGCGGCCGTATGGCCGCTGGACTTCGAGGTCTTCCTTGGAGGCTCCCAGGAGCGCTTCTCGAAGAGGCTCCAGGTCACCAGCTGGCAGACGCTCCCTCCCCGGGGCCGCGTCCCCATCACGATCGACGTCCCGCTCGAAGAGCACGAGCCGGCCCACGCCTTCGAGGTAGTCCTCTCCCGTTACGGGTTCGAAGGGGCGCCCGGTGCCGGGCTGCTTCTACAGCTCGCCGCTTCCGAAGGGCCGGTCGATCAGGTGGCCGCCGTCACGTTCTCCAGCGGTGACTCCCTGCCAGCCCACACCCGTGAGCAGCTCGCACGAGACTTCGCCGAGGAGGTGAAGGCAGGCCCTGCTGGCGAGCGCGCCTCGACGCTGGCACCGCTGCTGGCGCTGTATGCGCTGGGCAGGGTGGGCCGCGAGGAAGCGGTGCCCGTGCTGCTCGAGGCGCTCACCCGCGAGGCGGCATACCAGGAGGCCTCCCCTCGGGTGGAAGCCCTCCGGAAGCAATTCCCCGAGAGCCCGGTGCCCCATGCGTTTCCTCACTCCCACGTGCGGGAGGTGGTGGCGGGGGCGCTCGGCACGCTCGCCGTGGACGACGCGGTGCGCGGGCTGGTGCGGGCCGCCTATACGGGCGATGAGCGGCTGCGCAAGCACGCCCGGGAGATGCTGGACCAGGCCTGGCCCAAGACGGGCTCGCGGGTGGCGGGGCTTCGCGGGGCCTCGGCGGCGCCTGTCCCCGAGCTGCTGTGCCAGGGCGGAGATGCCCTGGCGGTGCGGTTGCTGGTGGCACTCTCCGCGCTCGGAGCGGACGGCGGAATGGCCAGGGGCTGTATCGCCGCGCTGCCAGACACGGTGGTGGTGCCGGCCCTGCTGGCCACGCTGCGGGAGCCGCTGCGCACCGCCGAGCCGCTGGCCGTGGAGCTGCTCCAGGCTCGAAGCCGGAGCGCGCTGCCGGCCCTGCGCGAGGCCACTCGCGGCTCGAAGGTGGCTCCGGGGGCGGACGTGGCGGAGCTGGCGCAGGCGCTGGCCCAGAGCGCCCATGCACGGCACCTGGAGCAGTTCCAGCAGGCCATGGCCACGCTGACCACCCTCCTGGACGAGCCGTCCATGGGAGGCGCGAGTATTCCGCGCCAGCGGAGTGAGCGACTGGCCGCGCTCCGCCTGGCCCAGGCGCACGCTGGCGCGGAGCAGACCGGACAGCTCGTGCAAGCGTACCTCCGGGTGTGCTCCCGGAACTGGGCCTCGGAGTGGGTACCGACGAGGAGGGAGCTCTCTGGACTCTCGGAGTTGATCCTGGCCAGCCCTCCGGAGGCGGAGGTGGACTCCATCCTGGAGAGCCTCGCGCGCCGCATTGCAGAGCGGCTCCATGAGCAGGCGGCAGCGCCACTGCTGGAGCAGCTGAAGCCCCTGTTCGTGGACCCCGCGCGCCTTGCCAGCGCGCTCCCAGCCCCCGCGCGCCCGAAGGAGCCCGCGCCAGGGATCGTCTGGGAGCGCTTCCTGCTGGCAGCGCTCATCCCGCTGCTGGCCTTGGTGTTCATCGTCAAGGCCATGGGCAGAAGAGCGAGCTAGGCGCTCCCAGGGCTTCTTCACAGTTCTTCACTCCATCCGAGCGCGAGCACCTCGTAGGCTCGTGGGAGTGGAAGGAGGGGTGCGTATGACCTCAGCCAAGGCAGTGTTGGGCGGCGTCTTGGGCCGCTTCATCTTTCGAGAGGCCACGGTCTCGCTGGTGGAGCCCCTTGGCGCGCGTTTCCGCCGGCTCGTCCTCTCGAGCCCGGCGCTTCGCGGCGTCTCCTGGACGCCCGGGGACAAGCTCCAGGTCTTCCTCCCCGAGGCCGGCACGCGTGCGTACACACCGACGCGCTGGGATTCCGACGCGGGCGAGACCGAGCTCCTCATCTATCTCCATGGAGACGGCCCGGGCACCGCCTGGGCGAGCAGCGTTCAAGCCGGAGCCCGCGTCCAGGTCTTCGGGCCCCGAGGCTCGCTCGTCGTGGGCGAGCGGACGCCTGGGGTCATCTTCGGGGATGAGACGAGCGTGGGCCTCGTACGGGCCCACGGCTCGAACGGTGCCTCGGTGCTCGAAGTGACGGATGCCCGAGCCGTGCGCGAGGTGCTCGACGGCCTGGGCTGTCGCGCAACGACGCTGGTGGAGCGCGCGCCTCAGGACGGTCACCTCGGAGAACTCGTCAGCGCCTTGGAAGGGGCGGTGCGCACGGCTCCGCACCAGCGCCTCGTGCTCTCTGGCCGCGCGGCCGCCATCCAAGAGGTCCGGAAGGGACTCAAGGCCCGGGGCGTCTCCCTCTCCGAGGCGAAGACCAAGGCGTACTGGGCGCCGGGAAAGGTCGGCCTCGACTGAGGCATCCCCGGGCCTGCTCGAGAAGGCAGGCCGGGTTACTCCGGCGCCTGGCCTTGCCGCTTGCCCTTACCCTTGCCCGACTCGCCGGCACTGCCTTTGCCCTTGCCTTTGCCCTTGCTCGACTCTTCGGAGCTCTTCTTCTCTGGTGGAGGGGGCGGCTGCTGTTCCTGCCTGTTCCCGCTGGGCCCGCCTGCGCTGGGTGGGGGCTTGCCAGAGGGCTGAACCCCCTGGGCCAGGGCGCTCGACGCGGGCAGTGCGATCAGCGCGGCGACGGAGAGCACTGCAAGGCGCCTCATGAACCTGCGAGGTGAGGGGGCTGCCTGCGCGAGGATGCGTTCACTCTTGTGAGTCATGGAGCGTCTCCAGGTCCATCGGGGTCCGGGCTCCAAGTCTATCAGCAAGGCTTTGCTACGCGTTGCTCCTGCAACCCGCTGGCAAGGCGCGGATGACGGCACCCATGGCGCCGAGCCCTGGCGTGTCTCGCTGTAACCCCCGTCCGCCTCGGCAACCCACCTGCTGAACCCCGGTCAGTGAACGGCCGGCGCGGTTACCATGGGATGCCGGCGCATCACCTGGAACTGCGAGGGGCTGAATCCCCTGGCGGTGCTCATGAGCGGGTTGAAGTGCATGGCATTGTCCTTGCCCGTGTCACTCAGCGCGTCCTCGGTGCCGTCCTGCTCGATGGAATGGTAGAGGCCGAGGAAGTGCCCCAACTCATGTGCCAGCAGGCGTGCCACCGTGGTGGCGGGCCAGTTGAACCGGGACCCCCGCGGGTCACAATGAGTCCCCGCCAGGAAGATGCCGTCAGCGCTCTCCGCCGTGTTGAAGCCTCCTGGAATGTGGGTGACCCGGCCCAGCGGCCGGTGCCTCACGTGAAACAGGGGCTCCTTCTCGAGCAGGCAGCCCGCGAAGATGACTGGCACCTCGAGGGCATCCGGTGAGCCTCCAGCCGGGTGGGTGCGAGACATCTCGAGGATGCGCATCAGCGAGTGCATCTTCCCCGGTGAGAACGACAAGGGCTCCAGCCCCACTTCGGCGAGATGAAGGGTCCGTGAGACTTCGACCCGCAGCCGTCCTGGGCTGAGCTCCTCATTCATGAGCCGCAAGGCCTGCTCCAGTGTCTCGCGCGCTTCCTCACTGTCGAAGAGAACAGAGCCTGGCGTGAGGACCAGCGCCAGTCGTACCACACGCTGGCCGTGCGCTCCGACGGCACGCTCTGGAGCTGGGGCCGCAACACCGAGGGTCAGCTCGGGGTGGCGTTCGTGCGCGCCAGCCCGGTCTTCATCCCGCTCCCCTGATGCCGTGACGGACGGGAGTTGCTTATCCACGAGCCAGCGCCTCCCGTCCGTTCTCCGGAGCAGCACTCGAGGCCCATGCATTCCTCGCGCGTGTACGTGTCGACGCGCCGCGGCGAGCGGCCCCGCGCCACGGCCAGGTAGCGGGGCCCGTCCGGAGACGCAGGAGGCGAGGTCCGCGCTCGGGCTCGAGCCTCCGTGCACCCCTGTGTGCGCCCACCCGCGACCGCCCGTGAAGGTCCTGTCGCTGTAGCCCCTGGGCCCTGGCTCGTGGGTCATGGACGTGCTGGCGGATCACTCCTATCGTGCCGCGTCATGAGAAACCCAGGGCGCCTCCTGTCGCTCGTCACGGGGCTGCTGCTCGCCTCACTCGTGGGCTGCGCCGACTTCGAACAGGAAGGCATCGACTTCTGTCTGCGCCATCCCGAGCGCTGCGATCCGGATGGAGGGTTCCAGCCGCTTCCGGACGGTGGCAACCCGGACTCGGGCGTGACGGACAACACCGCGCCGTCGGTCACCCAGGCCACCCAGTCGGCCACCGTCGTGCTGGGCGGGGAGACTGTCTCCTTCAGCGTCACGGCCCAGGACGTGGAGACCCGCCAGCTGCGCTTCACCTGGTCCGCCTCCGCGGGCACCCTGGGGAACGCGACGAGCACGGACACCACCAGTGAGAACCAGTGGGTGGCCCCGCTGTGCATGCCGGCCGGCACGCCTGCCGTCATCACCGTGAGCGTCGCCGACGAGCAGGGGAGCACCGCCAGCGGATCCTTCACCGTGACTGTCAACACCTGCCCCGCTCCGTCGGTGGCCGCCGGAGACGCCTGCTCGCTGACCCTCCGCGCCGACGGCACCCTCTGGGGTTGGGGAGACAACGCCTACCGCCAGCTGGGCACTGGAACCTCCAACAACATCTCCGCTGTCCCCGTCCGGTTGCCGGGGCCGACCGCCCTCGTGGCTGTCTCGGCCGGCGCCGATCATGTGCTGGGCCTGCGGTCGGATGGGACGGTGTGGGGCTGGGGAGGGAACTTCTTCGGCCAGCTGGGGGACGGCACGACCAGCTCTCGCGCGGCTCCCGCCCAGGTCCAGGGGTTGGCCAACATCACCGCCATCGCGGCGACCGACTCCTCCTCCCTGGCCCGGCGCAATGATGGCACCGTCTGGGCCTGGGGAGCCAACAGCGTCGGCCAGCTCGGCGATGGTACGACCCAGGAGCGCCATACCCCGGTGCAGGTCTCCGGGCTCACCAACGTCACGGCCATTGCCATCGCGGGCGAGGGGGCCAGCAGCCGCAGCAGCAATCATGCGCTGGCCTTGCGCGAGGACGGCACCGTCTGGGCCTGGGGAGACAACACCTCCGGCCAGACCGGCGATGGCACCACCACGCGGCGGCTCGTTCCCGTCCAGGTCTCCTCATTGACGGACGTCATCGCCATTGCCGCCGGGAGCAGCCACTCGCTGGCCGTTCGCCGCGATGGCACCGTGTGGGCCTGGGGAGACAACGTCGCAGGCCAGCTCGGCGATGGCACCACCACGCGGCGCCTCGCGCCGGTTCAGGTCTCCTCGCTCACGGAGGTCGTCTCCGTCGCCGCCGGGGATGGGCACTCGCTGGCCATGCGCCGCGATGGCACGGTGTGGGGATGGGGCAACAACGCCGCCGGCCAGCTCGGGGATGGGGCTACCACCAACCGCTCCGTTCCCGTGCAGGTGCCAGGGCTGGCCAGTGTCATCTCCCTGGACGCGGGGAGGTTCCACTCGGTGGCGGTACGAGCCGACGGCGCCGTCTGGAGCTGGGGCGATACCGGCGCCGGCCAGCTTGGCATCGGAGTCTCCATCCAGGAAGTCACCCCGGTGCAGATACCAAGCTTGAGCAACATCGTCGGCGTCGTCGCGGGCACTTCCCACTCGATGGCCCTGAGGGGGGATGGCGCTGTCTGGGCCTGGGGAAGCAACTTCTCCGGCGTGCTGGGAGATGGGACGAGCATCGACCGCACCACTCCGGTGCAGGTCTCCGGGCTGGCCAATGCCATCGCCATCGGCCTTGGCAATGCCCACTCCCTGGCCGTGCGCAACAATGGTGCCGCCCTGTCCTGGGGGTACAACGCCTCCGGCCAGCTCGGGGATGGGACGAGCACCGCGCGCTCCACGCCGGGGCTGGTGTCCGGGCTGACGGGCATCACCAGCATCTCGGGAAACCTCTCGACGTCGCTCGCCGTGCGCAACGACGGCACCGCCTGGGCCTGGGGGTACAACGGCTCCGGCCAGCTCGGAGACGGGACGACCACCAACCGAGCGGCTCCCGTGCAGGTGACGGGCCTGAGCGGCGTTACCGCCGTCGCCGCGGGTGGCGCTCACTCCCTGGCCTTGCGGAGCGATGGCAGCGTCTGGGCCTGGGGGAGCAACGGCTCCGGTCAGCTCGGAGACGGCACGACGACCAACCGCTTCACGGCGGTGCAGGTCTCGGGGCTGACCAACATCACCGCGATCGCCGCGGGTAACTCCCACTCGCTGGCCCGGCGCGGCGATGGGACCGTCTGGGCCTGGGGGACCAATACCTCCGGCCAGCTGGGCAATGGCGCGACCGTTGACCGTCTCACCCCTGTGCAGGTGCTCAACCTGGCCAACGCCACCGCCGTGGCTGCCGGCAGCTCGATCTCGCTGGCCCTGCGCAACGATGGCACCGCCTGGGCCTGGGGGAACAACAGCTCCGGCCAGCTCGGAGATGGAACGACCAGCAACCGCACCTCTCCCGTGCAGGTGGTGGGGCTGACCAACCTCACCGCGATCTCCGTCGGGGATTCCCACTCGCTGGCTCGGCGCAACGACGGCACCGCCTGGGCCTGGGGGAACAACAGCTCCGGCAAGCTGGGGACGGGCACGGTGTTGAACCGCCTCTCGCCTGTGCAGACCCCGCTGCCTTGAGCGCCCACTGCGGCTGAGGCTGCCGGGACGCTGCCTCAGCCGCACGGCCTCGGCTGGAAGAGCAGGGCGGGGCGGGTGGGCGGAGTGAGAGGCCCGAGTTCGCTCCCAGGTCCGGTCTGCTCCCTGCCGGGCTCAGTCTGTCCGAACTGGTCTGCTTGTCATACCAGTTGGGAACCGGTCCGCTCACAGGGCGCCTCCCTGTCCAGGCCGCTCGGAGCAGGGAACCGAGGGCAGGAGCCAAAGCTCCTCCCGGCCTACATCGCGCGCGTGCGAGCCATCACGGCCTTCGGCGTCACACCGAGGACGCGGCGCATGCACCGCGCCATGTGGCTCTGGTGGGAGAAGCCTGCCTCGAGCGCCACCTGGCCGGCGGGCAGCTCGCCCCGCATCAGCAGCGACCTGGCCCGCTCCACGCGGCGCTGGATGACGTACTCATGGACGGGCAGCCCCGTGGAGCGCTTGAACAAGGTCTTCAGGTGCGAGGCGCTGATGTCGACCACGCCCGCCAGGCGGGCCAGCGACAGGTCCTCATCGAGGTGCTCCTCGATATATGTCGTGAGCCGCTGGAGCTGCGGCTTCGACAGCCCGTGATGAGGTCTGAGCGGCGCCGGATCGGTGGTCCGGTATCGCCTCCATCACGATCTGCCCTGGCAACGTGGTCTGGAGCTCGACGCCCAGCCCGAGCCGTGGGCGCGGCGGGATGACGGCCTGTTCCTGGGTCCTCATGCGCTCCTCCCTTGCCTCAACAAAAACCGTGGCGAGATTACCATCAGTAACTTACTAAGTGTAACCAGTTCGAGTCCACCCCTGTCGCATGTCCACGGCCGACGCCCCGCGTCGAGCCTCTAGGAGGAGTCCGTCCATCATGTCCGCGAACACGAAGAAGCCCGTTCTCATCATTGGAGGAGCCGGCCTGACCGGTTCCCAGGCCGCCAGGACGTTGCGCCGGCTCCAGCCGGAATTGCCCATCACGATTGGAGGGCGTGACATCGCCAAGGCCCAGTCCCTGGCCCGGGAATTGGGCGGCGCGGACTCGGTGAAGATCGACCTGGAACGGCCGGACCTGGGCCTGCCCGAAGGGATGGCCTTCAGCGCCGTGGTCGTCTTCGTGAAGGACGACACGCTCCATTCCATGAAGTACGCCCAGGCGAAGGGCATCCCCTACCTCAGCATCTCGACGGGCGCGTTCGAGCTCGGGCCCGAGGTGGCGCTCTACATCCACAAGCCCTCGAGCGCGCCGATCCTCATGGCCAGCCACTGGCTGGCGGGCACGGCCACGCTGCCGACCCTCTACTTCGCCCGTGAGTTTCAGCGCATCGAGGCGATCGAGATCGGGGCCGTGCTCGACGAGCAGGACATCGGAGGGCCGGCGGCGCAGGCCGACTTCGAGCGTCAGGCCAATGCCACGCCGAATGCCATGATTCTCGTGGACGGGAAGTGGCGCTGGGTCGGCCCGGAGGAGGCCGCGCGCACCTTCAAGGGGGTGGACGGGACCGAGATCCAGGCGCGGGCCTACTCGTTGTTCGATGGGCTGAGCCTGGCGGCCGCGACCGACGCCCGCTCGGTCCGGTGCGACTTCGCGTTGAGGCAGTCGGCGAACCACCGGCCCGGTGAGCCCTTCTCGACGGAGTTCATCATCGAGATCGTCGGTCAGCTGCGGGATGGGAGGACGGCGCGCGTCCGTCACGAGCTCGTCCATCCGGGGGGCCAGGCGCCGATGACCGCGCTGGGAGTGGCGGTCGGCGTCGAGCGGCTGCTCGGCCTCGCGGGCGGCCCACCGGTGGCGCCGGGGCTCTATCTCCCCGAGAGCGTGATCGATCCCGCCTACATGGTGCAGCGCCTGAAGGAGTTCGGGGCGCAGTTCCGGCGCGTGTGAGCGGCGTCCCTAGCCGCCACCCCTCGTCCCACCCATTCAGAGGAGTCCATCCATCATGTCCACGAACATGAAGCAGAAACCCGTTCTCATCATCGGAGGCTCCGGCGTCGTCGGCAGCCGGGCCGCCCGAGCGCTTCGCTGGCTCCAGCCGAAGCTGCCCATCACGATCGGGGCACGCGATCAGCTCAAGGCCAACGCCCTCGCCAGGGAGCTGGGCGGAGCTGACGCGGTGAAGATCGATCTCGAGCGACAGGACCTGGGACTCCCCCCAGGCGCGGCCTACAGCGCGGTGGTCACGCTGCTGAAGGACGACTCGCTCCGCTCGATGAAGTACGCCCAGGCGCAGGGCGTGCCCTACATCTCCTTCTCGGACTTCGTGTTCGACATCGGGCCGGCGGTGGCGCACTACATCCACAAGCCCGCGAGCGCGCCCGTCCTCTTCCTGGGCCACTTCCTGGGGGGGACGGTCACGCTGGCGACGCTTCACTTCGCCAGGGAGTTCCGGAAGCTCCACTCCATCGAGATCAGCGCCGTCTTCGACGAGGAGGACGTGGGCGGGCCGGCGGCGCAGGGAGACATGGAGCGCGTCGCGAAGGGTGTGCCGAATCCCCTGATCCTCGAGGATGGGAAGTGGATCTGGGCTCACGGGGACGACGCGGTGCGCGGCTTCAAGGGAGTGGACGGAACGCAGTGGCAGGGCAGGGCCTACCCGCTGCTCGACGTCCCGAGCCTGGCGGCCGCGACCGACGCCAGGTCGATCCGGCTCGACTTCGCGCTGAGACCCGCGGCGAGTCGTCCTCGTGGCCAGGGCATCTCGCACGAGGTCATCATCGAGCTCACGGGTGAGAAGCAGGATGGGACGACGGGGCGGGTGCGCCATGAGCTCGTCGATGGGGACGCGCACTCGGGCCTCAGCGCTCGGGGAGTGGCCCTCGCCGTGGAGCGGCTGCTCGGCCTGGCGGGCGGGCCCCCCGTGGCTCCAGGGCTCTACAACCCCGAGGGGCTGCTCGACCCTGCCTATGTCATCGAGCGCCTGAGGGAGTCCGGCACCCGCATCCAGCGGGCGTGACGGGCGGTAGGGGGCCCAGGCTCCCCACCTGGCCCCCTCCGGTCGAGCCTGGCTCCGCCGTCGTGCCGCCCTTCGACGCCTCTGTTACCCTTGCTCACCAGTCCCCTGGTGAGGGTGAGGAGGAGCATCGTGACGTCGAAGCGGATGTCCAAGGAACAGCGGCGGAGCCAGCTCCTGGAGACCGCGTCCGAGATCATCCGAACCGAGGGGACGGACGCTCTGACGCTCGCCCGCGTCGCCGAGCGCGCCGGAGTGACCAAGCCGATCGCGTATGAGCACTTCGGCACGCGCTCGGGCCTGCTCATCGCGCTGTTCCAGGCCTATGACGATCGGCAGACCGAGGCGATGCGCGCCGCGCTGAAGAGCAGCGGCAGGTCGCTCGAGGAGGTCGCGTCCATCATCAGCTCGGCGTACGTCGACTGGGAGGTCGCGGCCGGGCCCGAGTATGGCGCGATTGCCGCGGCGCTCTCCGCCACGGAGGAGATGGAGGAGCATCTGCGCGCCTGCCGCGACACCTTCATCGCGGAGTGCCGGAAGGCGTTCGCGCCCTTCGTGAAGCTCCCACCCCAGCGCAACCACGCCGTCCTCATCGGCATCATCGGAGCCGCCGAGGCACTGTCTCGCGCCGCGGCCACCGGCCGCATCTCCCGAGCCGAGGCCGCCACCACGCTCTCGCGCCTGATGGTGGGCGCTCTCCGGGAGAACGCCGCAGCCCAGGCCACGGGCAGCGGCCGCTAGCCCCGCGACGGCGGCGCTCTTTCTCGTCCGAGGATGACTTCGCCATCCTCCACAAGTTCATGAGGTGAGCCGCTGACTCCAGATTGACCTTGGCCATGGGGCTGCTCTGGAGGGGTCATCCCGTACGCGCACCCACCGTCAACCCTCTTGGCCGGCTGGCAGCCGCCGCGCCTCGATCCCAGGGAGAGTCCGGTCCGCCGCGCAGCCGCGGCTCGGTCACCTGGAAGAAGCTCATCAGATGCTGCAGGCTCTCGGCCTGCGCCGCCATCTCCTCCGCCATGGCCGACAGCTCCTCGGCGGACGACGCGTTGCGCTGCGTCGCCAGGTTCAGGCTGAGCATGGCCTGGTTGATCTGGTGGACGCCCGACGACTGCTCGTTCGAGGCGGTGGCGACGCTCTTCACCAGCCTTGAGGTCTCTCCGATGGACAGGACGAGCACCCGGAGCTGCGCGCCCGAGCGCTCGGCGAGCTTCACGCTTCGAGCCGAGAGCTCGATGATCTGCTTCGCGGAGCCCTGGCTCCTCTCCGCCAGCTTGCGGACCTCGGAGGCGACGACCGCGAAGCCCCTCCCGTGGTCTCCCGCGCGCGCGGCCTCGATGGAGGCGTTGAGCGCCAGGAGGTTCGTCTGATACGCGATGTCCTCGACGACGGAGATGCTCGAGGCGATCTGCTTCATCGCCTCCACCGTCTCGGAGACGGCCCGGCTGCACTCCTCGGCGTCGGACGCTCCCGCGAGCGCGAGCGACTCGACGTGGCGGCTGCTGTCGGCGTTCTGGGTGATGGAGCCGCTCATCCGGGTGAGGTTCGATGACACCTCCTCGGCGGTCGCGGCCTGCTCGCTCGTGCCGGTGGAGAGGGACTGGGACATCGACGACAGCTGCGCGGACGCGGAGGACAGCGCGCTCGCGCCCGTGCGGACCTCCGCGATCACCTGAGCCAGCCGGTGCTGCATGGAGCGGAATGCGTCCGCCAGGAGGCCGATCTCGTCGTTGGATTGGTGCTCGAGCGTCCCGGTGAGGTTGCCCTCCGCGATGCGCGTGGCCACGGAGGAGATCGTCCCCAGCGGGCGGGTGATGCGGCGGACCACGAGGATGACCGCGGCGGCGAGCATCCCGATCGCGATCACCCCCAGCGTGATCGTGAACCGGCGCAGCGCGTGAGCCGGGGCGAGCACCTGGTCGAGGGGCACGAAGACGGCGAGCGCCCAGGGCGTGTTGGTGTCGCCGATCTGGATGGGGACCACGACCTCAATCGCCTCGCCCTCGATGAACTCCGACTGGCCCCGGGTGGCCGCCGGCTTGCCACTGGAGAGCGTGCTCCTCACCAACTCCTCGGCGGGAGACGTCCCGAGCGGCTTTCCCCGAAGCTCCGCCGAGGGGTGCGAGACGAACGCGGCGTTGTGCGAGACGAGGACCGCATGCCCCGTCTCGAAGGGACGGATCTTCGCGACCTCCTCCTGGATCTGATCGAGCGTGAGATCGGCGCCCACGACTCCGTGGAACTTGCCGTTGATCAGGATCGGCACGACGGCGCTGGTCAGCAGGGTGGGCTTGCCGGCGACGACATAGCTGTAGGGGTGCATGATGATCTCCCGTCCGCTCTGCTGCGGCAGGAGGTAGTAGTCGCCGGGGCCGCCCAGGGTCTCGTGCTGGTAGTCGACGCTGGCCTCGAGCCGGATGTCTCCGGCGCCTCGGTTCCAGTAGGGGAGGTAGCGCCCCGTCGCGTCCGTGCCAGGGGTGTTCACGAAGCTCGCGTCACGCCCGTCGAACGCGTTCGGCTCCCACACCGTCCAGATGCCGAAGAGCGCTGGGGGACCTTCGAGGACCTTCCTGAGCAGCAGGTCGCCGTGCTTGCGGTCCGTCACTCCGGAGAGCTTCTGCGCCACGAAGGCCTGGGTGACCGTTCGGGCGGGACTCATCACCGCTTCGAGCCGGGCCTTGATGAGGGTCGAGTGGTGAGCAGCTACCTGGGTCGCGTTGCGTATCGCCGACTCCTCGGCGACCCGTGACAGGCGCTCATTGACGACGAAGATGAGGAGGCCGAGGGCGAGGGTGATGAGGCCACAGAGAGCGACGAGCAGTCGGGTGGTGATGCTGTTGCGAAGAGGCATGTTCTCGAGGAGCCACCGACGAAGTGCCGGGGACTCCTCAGTAAAGCATGGCGCGCGTCACGGAGCCCAAGGCACGCTGGTCCCCGCCCGCATTCGCCCCTGGCTGGAATGCAGGCGGGCTGTCGAGGGACCGAGGCTCCGCTGGTGGCCGGGCTTTGACTCCGAGTGCCGGTCGCTGCGGTATCGTGCCTCACAATGCGTCCGGATTTCGAGGCCGAGCTGCGCGTGGCCCTGGCGGAGGGCCTGCTCTCCGCGCGGGAGGTGGACAGCCTGCGCGAGCAAGCTCGGCGTCTGGAGCGAAGTCCCCTGGCCCTGCTTCGTGAGCAGGGCCGGCTCTCCGAGGACACGCTCATCTCCATGGTGGCGCAAGCCCGGGCCGCCGCGCCCGGTGCCCCCGCCGGGTCGAGTGGGACTCCTCCACGGGCGTCCGCTCCCGAAGCCCCGCTCTTCCCGGTCAGCGGCTGGGATCGCTACCAGTGCGTGCGCTTCCTCGGCGAGGGAGGCATGGGGCGGGTCTTCCTCGCTCATGATCCGAGGCTGGGCCGGAACGTCGCCTTGAAGTTCGTCCGCGGAGACGAGCCCGAGCTCACGCGGCGCTTCCTCTCCGAGGCTCGGGCCCAGGCGCGGGTGAACCACGAGCGGGTGTGCAAGGTGTATGAGGTGGGTGAGGTCCAGGGCCGCGTCTTCATCGCCATGCAGTTCATCGAGGGGCGGCCCCTGAGCGCGCTCGCTCGCGAACTCTCGGTGGAGCAGAAGGTGCTGGTGCTCCGCGAGGCCACGGAGGGCGTGCACGAGGCACACCGCGTGGGCCTCATCCATCGCGATCTCAAGCCCTCCAACATCATGGTGGAGCGCGCGGAGGACGGAACCCTGCGCCCCTACGTGATGGACTTCGGGCTGGCCCGCGACTGGAACGAGGGGGCCACCGCCACCGGCACGGTGCTGGGCACGCCGCACTACATGTCGCCCGAGCAGGCTCGGGGCGAGGTCTCCAGCCTGGATCGCCGGGCGGACGTCTACAGCCTGGGCGCCACCCTCTACAGTGTACTGACGGGCCAGCCGCCCATTCCCGGTGGCAACGGGCTCGAGGTGCTCGACAACATCTCCAAGGTGGAGCCGCGCCCGCCGCGCGCGGTGGATCCGAACATCCCCGCGGACCTCGAGGCCATCGCGCTCAAGTGCCTGGAGAAGGAGCGCTCGGCCCGGTACGACTCGGCTCGCGCCGTGGCCGAGGAGCTCCACCGCTTCCTCGCGGGCGAGCCAGTGCAGGCCCGCTCCAACCGCGTCTGGTACCGGCTGCGCAAGAGGCTGAGCAAGCACCGCCTGGTGGCCTCCGTGGCCGCGGTGGCCTCCGTGCTCGTGCTGCTGGCCCTGGGCTGGGCTGGGATGGCTCGCCGCGAGGCCGCCGCGCGCGAGCGGCTGGCCCGGCGGTTCACCGAGTCCGTGGAGCGCATCGAGGCGCTGGCGCGCTACTCGGACCTCGCGCGCCTGCACGACACGCGCGCGGATCATCGAGTCATCCGGGAGCGGATGGCGGCGCTCGAGGCCGAGATCCTGGAGGCGGGAGAGCAGGCCGTGGGGCCAGGGCACTATGCGCTGGGACGCGGCTACCTCGCGCTCGGAGACGAGGCCAGGGCCCGCGAGCTCCTCGCGTCCGCCTGGGAGCACGGCTTCCGCGAGCCCCGCGTGGCCTATGCGCTGGCCCTGGTGACGGGGCACCAGTACCAGGAGCAACTGCTGGAAGCCCAGCGCATCCGCGACTCCGAGCGGCGAGAGGCTCGCCAGCGCGAGATCGAGCGCCGCTTCCGAGAGCCGGCGCTGGGCTGGATCCGACAGAGCGAGGGCGCCGAGGTTCCTTCCGCCGCCTATGTGAAGGCGCTGCTCGCCTTCTACGAGAACCGCTGGGATGAAGCCCTCTCCCAGCTGGATGCCATCGGCACCGAGCTGTCCTGGTTCCACGAGGCGCCCAAGCTGCGCGGCGACATCCTCCTGGCTCGCGCCATGCGGCACCTGAATCAGGGCGAGCATGAGAGGGCGGTGGCGGACTTCGAGGCGGGCCGCAAGGCCTATGCCGAGGCGGCTGCGCTCGGCGAGAGCGTGGCTTCCATCCACACGGCCCAGGCAGAGCTGGAGCACGGCGCTCTGAACCTGGAGCTCTATGGGAAGGGCAACGTCACCCCCTACTACGCGCAGGCCCTCCAGGCCGTCGCGCGCGCTCTCACGGCGATGCCCGGGCATTACGACGCCTGGGTGCTCGAGTCCCGCCTCCACCGCAAGTTCGCCGAGTATCAGCGGAACCTGGGCGACTACACGGAGACGCTGCCGGAGAAGGCCGTGGCCGCCGCGCGGCACGCGCTGGAACTGGAGCCCTCTCGCTCCAAAGCTCGGCTGGAGCTGGGGCAGAGCTACTGGATCTGGGGCTACACCCGCCAGAGCCACTCCCTGGATCCGCGCGAGCAGCTCCGCAAGGCCATCGAGAGCTTCGAGAGCATCGCCCCGGAGGAGAGGGACTACGACTTCCTCTTCAACCTGGGCATGGTCTACAAGACGTGGGCCGACTACGACGAGCAGGTGGGTGCGGATCCACTGCCCCGCTACGGCAAGGCTATCGAGTCCTATCTCGCCGCCACCCAGCGGGATGGCAACATGCCCGAGGGTTGGATCAACCTGGGCATCGCGTACTACACCCGCGCCAGTCACCCTCGGGCCCCGGATCCCCAGGGAGATCTCACCCAGGCGCTGGCGGCTCTGGACAAGGCCCGGGCGCTCAACCCCCGGCATGTGGTGCCCTGCTTCTACGCGGGGCTGGCGCACGCTCTCATGGCCCAGAAGCTCCGCATCCAGGGCGGCGAGCCTGGCCCCTCCCTGGAGCGCTCGGTGGAGATGTACCGCAAGGGCCTCGAGCTCAGCCCCGGCACTCCCCAGCTCCACAACGGCCTGTGCCTGACGTTGGTCCAGCGGGCCCAGGCGAGCTGGGATCACGGCGGGGATCCCCTGCGGGTGCTGGACGATGCCAAGGCGGCCTGCGAGCAGTCCGTGGCCGTCGCTCCGAAGGGCTACGGCTCGCTCAACCTGAGCGAAGTGCTGGCCCAGCGCGCCCAGTACCAGCGTGCTCGGGGAGAGGACCCCAGCCCGAGCGTGCGCGCGGCGGACGAGGCCCTGCGGCAGGCACTCCAATGGCGTCCGGAGGACGTAGGCGTCATGGCCAATCGCGGCATGGTCCATGCCATCCTGGCCACGTTCGAGGTGGATCACGGGCGTGATCCTCGCCCCAGCATCTCACGGGCCGAGGAGCCGCTCCGCCAGGCACTGGCGCGCAAGCCGACCCACGCCGAGGCCTGGTACTACCTGGGTGAGGCGTTGGGGGCCCGGGCGCTCTCCGCGGGAGCGCGTCCCCAGGACTCCGAGAATGCGGCCCAGGCCTTTCAGAAAGCGCTCGAGCTGGATCCGGAGCGGCAGGAGTTCCGCCTGGGCTTCGGGCATTTTCTCCGCCGCCAGGCCACCCACTTGATACGGAAGAAGCAGGACCCAGGCCTCTTCCTGGAGCGCGGGTTGGAGTTGGCTTCCCCGCTCCTCGCGGGGCGCCCCGGGTGGCCTGACGCCCGGCTCCTGCGGGGCAGCCTGCTCGCGCTCCGCTCGGAGCTCCCCTCCGCCGCTCCTGAACAGAGACAGGAGTGGCGCACGCAGGCGCGGGAGGATCTCGCCAGCGCGCTCTCCGTCAACCCGGGCTTTCAACGGGAGTGGGGGAGCTGGCTCCAGCGTCTCCAATCCAACGTGCCCTAGCGCGAGGTGCGAGTGGGGACACCTCAGGGCTTGGTGGCCACCATGGTGTCGGCGTTGCCCCCGCCGAAGTGGGGCTTCAGACGCATGAGTAGATCGTAACGCAATTCTCCCGCGCTGGGAGGTATCGCGCGATTCACTTCAAAGCTGATGCTGGTCATCGTCGTGATGCGCTGGGAGCGGGACTGACTGTCGAATTGCTCCGTTGGCAAGAGCAGGGGGACCTCCGACGCGGAACGGAGAGAGAGGAAGGCGACCGCACGAACCTGAAGCACGAGCTCGAGTTCGTCTCCCGGAGCGACCACCATGCACTGTTCCGGGACGTCGGAGGGAGCCCACGTTCCCTTCCCGTTGACCACCAGCGTGCGGGTCGGTTTGAGTTCCCCTCCTTCGGAACGAAGCGGGAACTCCTGGTTCAGCGCATTGATGATCAGCTGGTGCTTGGCCATGGTGCTGCTCCTTTCGACTCCTCGAGCCGGGTGCATGCTGCCGCCCTGAACCTGTGCACGGAGCATGCCGCGGCTTCAGCCGTTCCTGGTGCTCAGGCCCAGTTCCTTGAGGCGCCGGGTGAGCGCCTTCTTGGAGACCTCCAGGCGTCGGACCATCTCGTCCAGGTCGCCCTCGCACTGCTGGTGGCAGGCGGTGATCTCCTCCGAGCTCAGAGTCCCCGCCCTGCGGATGTTCGGGTGTTTGTCGATGAGATCGTAGATGGAGGAGCGCGGGATTCCGAGCCAGTCCGCCGTCGTCTTGAGATCCCATGCGTGTTGCCGGAGCGCCGAGATCAGCTCTTCTCCCGTAACCTCGGTGGACTTGCGCCGAGCCACCGCCGGGGCGGGTTTCGGGGGGGGCTCCGAGGGCGAATCCCCGGAGGTGGGAGGTGAGGGGAGGGGCGCCGAGGCGGAGTCCAGCTCCTCGGCGAGCCGTGGGTCCACCTGGAGGACGGGTTGGCCCCTGCTGCCAATCACCAGCTGCCGGGTGAGGTTGCGCAGCTGGCGCACGTTGCCGGGCCAGGCGTAGCGCAGCAGGCGCAGCGCGAGCGACGCCGGCAGCCAGGGCTCGGCATAGGGGTCCCGGGGCGTGAGGAGGTGGGCCTCGCCAATGGCCGCCAGCTCCTCCCGGGCGAAGTGCTGGAACAGCACTCCGAGGTCCTCGCGGCGCTCGCGCAGGGGTGGCAGCCGGATCTCGTAACCCGCCAGGCGGTGCAGCAGCGGCGCCTTGAAGCGCCCGTCCCGGATCTGCTCCTCCAGGTTGGCGTCGGTCGCGGCAATCAGTCGGACATCCGTCTTGATGGGGGTGTGTCCACCCACCGGGTACAGCTCGCCGGTCTCCAGCACCCGGAGCAGCATCACCTGCACCTCCGGAGGGGCCTCGCCCACCTCGTCGAGGAAGAGGGTGCCTGCCTGGGCGGCGCGGAAGAAGCCCTCCCGATCGCGGGTGGCTCCGGTGAAGGCGCCCCGGTGCGCGCCGAACAGCTCGGCGGCCGCCAGCTCCTTGGGAATGGCTCCCAGGTTCACGCTGATGAAGGGACGCTCCTTGCGCGGGCTGTGCTGGTGGATGGCCTGAGCGACCAATTCCTTGCCCGTGCCGGTCTCTCCTCGGACCAGCACCGGGACTTGGAGATCGGCGATGCGCTGGATGTGTTCGCGCACGCGCCGGATGCCCGGGCTCGCGCCCACCATGCCCAGCATGTCCCCCGGGGCTTTCGTCTGGCTCGAGGCCAGGTGCAGCAGCAACACCACCCGCCCGGAGAGCTCCAGAGGAATCCCAGCCGCCAGCTCCTGCGGTGTGAACTCACGGCTCGTCACGTGCTGCTCGCCCACCGTCACCCGGGTTCCACCCTCCGCCACTCGCAGCCGGAGCCGCCCTCCTTCGCCCGGAGAGAACACGATGGGGTGGCGGCTCACGAAGGGATCGGCCAGGGGCTGCCCGAAGGTGTCTCCTGGCCGGGTGAAGTTCGGGCCATTGCGAGACAGGGCCACCTCCCGGCCCGTGGCGACAGCCTCCAGCACGAGCCGCTCTCCGGCCCGGGTCGCCGTGGGGTGGGAGATGAGGGTCAGTGCTGGCACCCCTTGATCCGAGGACGCCACCGCCGCGCTGTGTTCGTGGCCGGCGGCCGTGGAGACCTCGGCGATTCCCGAGGGGGACAAGGACTCGCGGGGCTCGGAGCGAGACATTGGGCCCGACTGTACCACTCAAGGGCTCGGCGACATGTCGCCGATGGTTCCCAGACTGTCGCCGAAGGATTTGAAGCGTCGCGGACCTGCGCCACGCGAGGCGCTCCCTCGGAAGCGGCACGTCGCGCGTCGTGGCACGTGGGTTGCTCATGCCCAGGCCACGGGACGACCTGGGGTGCTGCCAGGCGGCCTGAGCTGCATCCCCACGCAGTCAGCAGTGCTCTCACACCCCTTCAAAGACAAGGAATTGCCATGAAAGCTCATGACTTCAAGCCGTGGTGCCATGCCCTCGTGCTCACCTCTCTGCTGGTGGGTTGCGGAGGTGTCGAGGGCGGAGGCGACGCGGTCGAGGACTCGAACCCGGAGGCCGTCAGCGCTGCCCTCGCGACGAGCGCGCGGGGGCGGGTGACCCCCGAGAAGCACTGCGTCACGAGGGCCCAGTCACTGAAGCCCGGCGCGCCGCTCCCGGAGCCGTCCGCCGCTCCCCCGGAGGATTGCTTCCCCACGTTCTCCGAGGCGATCTCCTTCGCCACCCGAGGCGCCATCCGGCTCCCCCTGACGGCGAAGCCGGCGGATCTCAAGGAGGAGGATCTGAAGGCGGCACCAGTCCCGTCGGGCCTGCCCTACGCGATCGGCATCGGATACACCGAGACGGGCTTCTCAGGCAGTTCGATCGTCTTCACGGCTGTCGAGAACTGCGGCGCCATCCTCTACGCGTCCATGCCCTCTGGCTGGAACGACGCCATCTCCTCCATGCAGACCTTCATGGGCTCCAGGTGCAGGCACTCGTTTCTCTTCGAGCATGTCAACTTCCAGGGGGCCTCGCTCGACTGTGGCCTGGGGTGCAATTCTCTGGGCGTGTTGAACAAGCAAACCTCGTCCATCTTCTGGACGCAGTGACGCTGTAGAGGAAGGACGGGAGCATGGGCAGTCCTGTTCCCGTCCTGGCTCGAGAATCGAAAGCCGGCTACCAGGGGCAGTTGACGACGTCCACGGTGCGGGTGACGGGCGTGGCGCTGTTGCCGCCGCTGTCCGTCAGTGTATAGGTCACCGTGTACGTGCCCGCGGCCCAGCCATTCACATCGCCGCTGAACCGCACCTGGGGCGTGAGGTCGCCGTAGCACCCGTCCGTTCCGGTATAGCCCGGCTCCTTCCACTGGCTGCCGCAGGTGTGCGTCATGCGCGTGGCGCCCTTGAGCGTGAGCGTCGGCGCCACCCGGTCATCCACGATCACCGTGCGCGTGGCGTTCAGCGAGTGCCCATGGTTGTCCCACGTGGCGTACGAGACCCAGTAGGTGCCCTCGGCCTTCGTGTTCGGACCCGGACCGGAGGCGTCCGCGCCCGTGTTGTAGGCGTACACGGGCAGCGGGTTGCCGCACCCGTCCACCGCGGTGGCGCCCGCGTCGCTGTACGGGGCCGAGCCGCACTCCAGGATCTGCTGCGCACCGCCGTTGATGACGAGCGTCGGCGGAAGCGTGGTGCAGTCGGGGGGCGCATCCTCCTGCACGTCATCCACGAGGCGCGCGAACAGGCGCGAGGACGGGGCGTCCTTCACGTACAGCGCCATCAGGTGCCCAGGCCCCGTCGCGGCGATGCCCGGCTGGTGGGACTGCGACGACGAGTCGAGCGCCGAAATGGTCAGCTCCGCTCCGGCTCCGCCCGTGGCGGGGATCCGCGTGAGGAACAGCTTCAGCCCTCCGTCCCGCGTGCTCAGCCAGGCCACCCGGTAGTCCCTGCCGTCGAAGGTCACGATGCCCTGCTGGACGAGCGACTGCCCCACGGTGGAGACGGCATCGAGCACCGCGCCATCCGAGCCCCGCACGCGCGTCTGCTGGAGGCTGGTCCCGCGCTTCCAGGTCACCAGGAAGTTGTTCCCGTCCGAGGCGACGTCCGGAGCGTCCTCGTCCACGGAGTTGGAGGTGATGTTCACGAGGGGGTTGAGCGCCTGCCGGGTCTGCGCATCGAGGCGCAGGCCCCAGATCTCGCTCGACGCGGTGTAGTGGCTTCCGGACCAGACCACCATGTAGCGGCCACCGCCGTAGGTCACGCGCGGCTTCGCCCCGCTCTGCACGGCGAGGATGGGGCTGTACGTGTCGACCAGCTGCCCATCCGAGGCCCGCACCCAGGCTCCCCGGATGGCCGGCCTGGGAACCCCGCTGCCGGGGTAGTAGTAGCCACTCCACACCACCAGGTAGTTCGTCCCGTCAGAGGCCACGGACGGGTACATGTGCGACAGCTCCCCGTAGGGGTTGGGCTCGATGACGCTGAGCTTGCGGGGCGCGTCGAGCACCGCTCCATCCGAGGCCCTCACTCGCGCCCCGTAGACGATGGCGTTCGCGTTCCAGACCACCAGGAAGTGGGTTCCGTCGAAGGCCACCGCCGGGAAGACTTCGTCGCTGCCAGTCGTGGCGATGGCGATGCGCTGGGTGTCCAGCACGGCGCCATCCGAAGCCCTCACCCGAGCGCCAATGACGTTCACGGAAGGGGAGGAGGAGGGGGAGGAGTTCACGACCTCCGTCCAGACCACGAGCGAGAGGCCATTGCCCGCGGCGACGGCCGGCATGATCTGCCCGACCCACTGCGGCATGTACGGATCCGCCAGGGGGAGCTCGGGCGAGACCACGGGCGTGGAGGAGGTGCTCGCCTGCGTCGAGGACTGGAGCGTCCGCGCCTCATTCGCGGCCACCGGCTCGGCGCCGTCGGTCGAGCCGCACGCGGGGAGCACTCCGAGGATGAGCGCGCCCAACACGGCGGCTCGAGAAAAGGGCACAAGGCCCCGGGGGGAAACAGCACAGGATGTTTCGCGCATAGAGGCGCCGTATCTCACGGCTCGCGGGCGCGACAGAAACAGAAAAAGCTGCCTACGTTGAACTACGCGGACAGCTGGTGAAACGAGATGACTGCCCGTGAGGCTTCACCGCCAAACGGGCAGTGGAGGACTCCCATGCGCGTGCTCGGGAGCCCC
This sequence comes from Hyalangium gracile, assembly GCF_020103725.1. Taxonomy (NCBI): domain Bacteria; kingdom Pseudomonadati; phylum Myxococcota; class Myxococcia; order Myxococcales; family Archangiaceae; genus Hyalangium; species Hyalangium gracile. Next base: position 106,824 of record NZ_JAHXBG010000034.1, read on the forward strand.
AGCCACGGCTCAACGACAGCCGTAATCCGAGCAGGACTTGTATGTATAGGTGTTTTGTCCGGTGTAGGACCAACTGCCGCAGCTGGAGCTGCAGTTGTCGGACTTGAAGCAGTACCTGACCTTCTGCCGGTTGATGTACCTGCCGCAGAAGATCGTCATCTCATAGGGGTTGCCGGGGTTGCAGAAACAGCCGATGTCCGCGTAGCCGTTGCCGTAATCACAGGAAGTGTCCGTACCGTACTGGTAGTACCCGGCCGGGACGCAGGCCTGTTGGGTCACGGGGCCACCTTCCTCGGATGAAACAGGTGTCTCGTCCGCGACGATATCCTCCGACACGTTGTCTTCCGTGGGGCCGCAACCCGCGAGAACCGCGCCGAGTGCGACAGTCACCAGCCAGTGGAGCTTCATGATGTCCTCCTTGGGACTTGATTGAGGCGGACGAATCATCGTCATCCCCACGCGGCCGTCAACGAAGTCTCGACCGTTGCCACTGACCGCGGGCAGGCCCCCGGAGGCGGTCCAGGCTTCGAAGGACTCCTCGCTGAAGTCATCGCAGTTCATGCTGTGGAACGAGCGCGAGAGTCCCCGGAGCTGCTGGACGTAGCCCTGGGTGAGCCTGACTGTTGATGGTCCTCAGGGAGCGCGTGTTTCTGATCCTCAGTCGACCGGGATTCCAGATCTCAGATCTCCACCGTCATCGTCGCCCCGGATCGACAGAGCCTGCGAGATGAGCGGCACCGCTCGAGGTCCGCCTTCAGTGTCCCGCACGGCGTGGAGCCCTGCAACTGAGAGCGGTGGACTAGCGGGGCGCGCGCGGCAGCCTGGCGCCAATGAAGTCCGCGACATTGGCCGCGTGCGGGTGCCCGCGATTGGCCAGCACGATCACCTCGTACCCAGATAGGGGATAGATGGCGAAGTCGGCGTTCACGCCCGGTGCGCTGCCTCTGTGTCCGTAACATGCTTCACCGTTGCGAACATCCACGCGCAGGCCGAGCGACCATTGCGAGTTCCCCGCCTGGACGTTGGCGGTCGTGAGCATGTCGAGATGCCTGGCGTCGAGCAGCCGGGCATCCCTCAACACCGTGCCGAAGCGATGCAGATCGTCGACCGTCGAGTAGCCGCCACCGGCGGGCAGACCGGCGTAGAAGGGCAGCGGCTTGAGCCCTGTTCGCGCGGCCCCGGTATAGGGCAACGCCGTGTTGCCAGCGGACGCCACGGGTGAGGTCGCCGGCATGCCGGCGGTGCGGAAGACATTCCGCTCCAGGTAGGCATCCCAGGCCAGGCCCGACACCTGCTCGACAATCGCGCCGAGCAGGATGAAGCCGAAGTTGCTGTAGCCCCAGCGCGAGCCGGGCGGGAATGCGGCCTCCCGTGTCCCGAACAGCCGGATGAAGTCGGACGGCGTATGGAGCTCCGCTGCATGCGCATCGTAATCGGCACCGAAGAAATCCCCCGTGCCGCCGGTGTGCGTCAGGAGGTGCTTCACCGTCACCTGCCGCGCGAGCGCCGTGTCTGGATGGGCGGGCAGGAGCGAGGCGATCGTGTCGGTCAGGCGAAGTCTGCCGTCCTGTACGAGCTGCAGGACGGCAACGGCCGTGAACATCTTGCCCATCGAGCCGATGCAGAACCGTGTGGCAGGCGTCGCGTGGAGTCCTCTCTCGACATCCTGCGCGCCGTAAGCCTCTCGAAACAGAACGTCCCCATTCCTTGCGACCAGGACTGCACCGGAGAAGCGGTCGGCGGTCGCCTCCACTGTCAGCTTTTGACGAAGCTGGGCCAACGCCTCGTGCTCGCTGAGCCGCCGGATGGCGAAGTCGTTGGGCGGAGGCGCACCGAGGAATGAGAGATCGTCAATGCGCCCATCGCCGATCGAGAGCATGACCTTGGAGAAGCGATCCCAGTTGCGATCGCGGACCCAGGCCGTGATCTGCCCCGGCGCTGTCTGCTCGCGACGCAACAGGGTGAAGCCACCAGTCGCCTCGCGGAGCCCGAGATCGTCGTCCAGATATGGGACCAGGGTGGGAATGTGCGCTCTCACGAAGTCCGGATAGGTCGACGCGCGCTCATCGTTGAACGCGGCAAGCCACTGCTCCAGCCAGTCTTCGGGTGCGGCAACCCGTGTGGCCGATGGCACCGGATGCTTGGAGCGTGGAACGCAGGCGAGCGTCAGCAAGGCGGCCATGAGCTCGCGTCTCGACAACCTCATCGCTTGCCCCTGGCCTCGTAGGCGGCGGTGATTCGCTCGAAGAGGGACTGCCGCTCCAACGCCGCCTCCAATCGATCGAGGGCATCGAGGAGGCCATCTACCTCCGCGTCGATCTCGAGGGAGGCTTGCTCGAAGGCAGCCCACAAGGGCGCGAGTCGGGCTGCGAGGGCTCTGCCCGCGGTGCTCAGGGACAAGAGTCGCCGACGGGCGTCCGTGGGGTCGGGCTCCTGCCGGATCAGGCCGGCCTTTTCCAGTGAGACACGAGTCTGGCTGACGGAGACATGGGTGATGCCCAGCGCCTCCGCCAGGGCGCCGACGCTCATGGGCCCGTTCAGCGCGAGCTGGTTCAACACTCCGAACCAGCGCTGCTCGAACTCCACTCCCCGAGCCGCGTAAGCGCGCGCCGCGTCATTATCGATCCGCTCGGAGAGCCGACGCAGCCGCGCACCGAGCGCCGCGCCAGCTTTCGCCCGCACATAATCCATGCTCATCAACCTCTCATGCGTAGGCGCCTACGCATAACAGGTAGCGAGCTTCAGTCAATGGCAATTCAGGGGACCGCGTCTCCAGGCACGACCTGGCACATGTGGACCTTGTCGAAGCCCTCCTGAGGGATGCAGTTGAGCACCCACGGCGTGGCGGTCCGCGGGGCGAGCGGCTGGAGCTGCTTGCCGAGCAAGCAAACGGCGCGGTCGGTCGTGAGCCAATGGCACCTGGTGGCTGTGATGGGCTCCATGGGAGTGTCCTGGGCCAGCTCGCGCCGGAGCGCCACGGGAATGGGCGGCAGCCTCCCGGTCCGGAGCCAGTCGAGCTCGGCATCTCCCTTCGAGATCTTCCGGGTCCGGGTGCACATGGAGGTTCCAAGGCGCCCTTCATACAGCTCGGCGTAGACGAGGTACGCCTCTCCGGACTCGAAGGAGTAGCCACAACCACCGCCGCCGTTGTCCGTGTCCACGACGATCTTCGCCCCTGCGGTAGCGCCCTTGAAGGCCTCGATGACTTCGATGCGGACCTGCCGGGACGCCACCGAGAGCACGCGGGCATGAACGATGACACTGGCCGTGTCGCGAGCCGTGCGAAGCGCGGTCGGCAGGTCGGCCCAACCGGCACAGCTACAGGCGTGGGCGGAGGAGGGCAGGGCGAACAGCGCGCTGCCCAGCAGCAGGACGATGAGCCTCATCCACGCCATCCTACCCGCGGGCTCAAGGAGCGGCGCTGGCCTGCGTGGCGACCTTGCCGGGCTCGACACTGGTGACGATCGAGGGGATGGGGCACGCGCTGCCCCTCGCCGTCGTGCCCCGACTCGCGGCGGCGCTCCTGAGCCACATCGGGTGTCTTGCTTCAGGACAGTGCGCCGGTCACACTATCCGCGGAAACAACAATCCCTGGGAACGACTCAAAACCGGAAAAACGTTGGGGTTTCGTGGCTCTCTTGTAACATCTCTTTACTTTCGCAACCCGGAAACAGGTGCCACTTCACTCCAGCTGGCGCGAGCCGTGAGAGCGCTCCCCTGGTAATTCCAGCCACTTGCATCCTTGGTACGGCACGTGCTTCGGGTCCCGCTGCGCACTCAAGCGCCAGGAGGATCCCCCGAATGAAGAAGCTCCTTGGAGCGCTGTTGGTGGCTGGTGGCATGACGGCCTGTGGTCCCTCGGATCTCGCTCCGGACGTTCCGGATGCCGAGCCCACGCTGGGAACCCAGGAGTCCAAGGTCATCGTCGGCTCGGTGAACTGGACCAGCGCCACCTCGACGAGCGGCACCATTCGCACGCGCTCCAAGGCGGTGGGCTACCTCTCCATCCCGGCCGTCGGCAGCCGCTGCACCGCGTGGCTCGTCTCCAATGACGTGGTCATCACCAACAACCACTGCATCGGCTCCAGCTCCGAGGCGGTAGGCGCCAAGGTGGCCTTCAACTACGAGGACGGCGTCGCCTCGGCCAGCCGCATCTGGTACGACTGCTCCACCTTCATCCGCACCTGGACCAACGAGGACATGACGGCGCTGCGCTGCAAGGCCCTCAACGGCGCCCTGCCGGGCCAGACGTACGGCTTCCTCACCGTGTCGAGCACCAACGCGGCTACCGGCACCACCGGCTACGTCATCCACCAGAACTGCGACTACTACTCGAGCTCTGGCTGCGCCCCGACGAAGAAGTACTCCCCGGGCAGCGTGAAGAATGGCAGCTACAACACCAAGGAGCTGTCCTACGACATGGACACCCTGGGCGGCTCCTCCGGCTCGCCGGTGCTGTCCGCCTCCGGCCACACCGTCATCGGCCTGCACCACGTGGGCGTGGGCGGTGACTCCATGGGCCGCGGCACCGTCAACCTGGGCGTGAAGGCCAGCCTGGTCAAGGCGCGGCTGGCGGAGATCGGCCTGTAGGCCACTCCCGCCGCTCCGGAGGGGCTGGGGACGCGACGCTGCTCCAGCCCCTTCCGTTCGGGCCTCACCGTATCGGCCACGGCTTCGCCTTCTTTTCCGCGTTCCCTCGAGCCGGATCAGCTGCACGTCTCCAGCCCAGGAGTGTCGGCGGAGTTCCAGAGCCAGGTCGTTCGAGTCGTTCGCCGACGTCGAAGGCGAGCGCCTAAGTAGGTAGGCAAAAGTTTCTTTACAACAAGGAACGGAGCCAGAAGTGGCGGGAGAGGACGCCCGCCTTGCGG